>DCIN01000052.1:0-32918 GCA_002315815.1 Bacteroidales bacterium UBA1725
GGACCAGCTCAAAGAGAGCAACCGCTGGACCGCAGCGAAGCCCAGCCATAGAAAGAAAACTGCTGTCTGACCTCGAGCGAAGCCAGACAGCAGATACGGTACAGTCACCGGGAGCAGAACTTACTGCTCGTCAGGCTGATCGTTTGCGTTGCCATAGTCGGGCTGAGATCCCTGGGCTCCTTGATTTCCCTGAGCTGCCTGGGCTGCCTTTGCCATATCCTCGGAGGCTGCATGCCAGGCGGCTTCAAGTGCCTGGTTTTGAGTATCGATAGCTGCAAGATCCTTGGCCTCTACCGCTTTCTTGAGCTCGGCACAAGCGGATTCGATGGCGGTTTTCTTTTCAGCAGGAATCTTGTCGCCATACTCCTTGAGATTCTTCTCAGTCTGGAACACCATCGCATCAGCGTTGTTGATTTTTTCGACCCGTTCCTTTTCAGCCTTGTCGGCCTCTTCGTTTGCCTTGGCCTCGTCACGCATACGCTGTATCTCCTCATCGGAAAGACCGCTGGAAGCCTCGATACGGATGTGCTGTTCCTTGCCTGTGGATTTGTCTTTGGCGGATACGCTGAGTATTCCGTTGGTATCAATGTCGAAGGAAACCTCAATCTGAGGTATTCCACGAGGAGCGGGGGCTATTCCATCCAGATGGAAAACACCTATCTGCTTGTTATCCTTGGCCATAGGACGTTCGCCCTGAAGGACGCGGATTTCCACGGAGGGTTGGTTGTCAGCAGCTGTGGAGAATACCTGCTCCTTATGCACCGGAATGGTTGTGTTGCTCTCTATGAGTTTGGTCATCACGCCGCCGAGAGTCTCGATTCCAAGACTGAGCGGTGTAACATCGAGCAGAAGCACATCCTTGACGTCACCGGCTAGCACACCTCCCTGAATCGCCGCGCCAATGGCTACGACCTCATCAGGATTGACACTCTTGTTGGGCTCCTTTCCAAAGAACTCCTTCACCATCTCCTGGACCTTGGGAATACGGGTTGAACCTCCCACGAGCAGGACCTCGTCTATCTGGGATGCAGACAGTCTTGCATCAGCGAGAGCCTTTCGGCAAGGTTCGATACTGCGACGGAAAAGATCATCACACAGAGCCTCAAACTTGGCCCTTGTCAAAGTCTTAACAAGGTGCTTGGGCATTCCGTTCACAGCGGTGATATAGGGAAGATTGATTTCTGTGGAGCTGTTGTTGGAGAGTTCAATCTTCGCTTTTTCAGCAGCCTCCTTGAGTCTCTGGAGAGCCATAGAATCTTTCTTGAGATCAATTCCTATATTCTCGTATGAGAATTCCGATGCAAGCCAGTCAATGATGGCCTGATCAAAGTCATCTCCTCCGAGATGGGTGTCACCGTTGGTGGATTTGACCTCAAACACGCCGTCTCCGAGTTCAAGAATGGAAATATCGAAAGTACCGCCTCCCAAATCGTATACGGCCACCTTCATATTCTTGTTCTTCTTGTCAAGTCCGTATGCAAGTGCTGCAGCAGTAGGTTCGTTGATGATGCGCTTCACATCCAGACCGGCAATCTTGCCGGCTTCCTTGGTGGCCTGACGCTGTGAATCGGAGAAATATGCGGGTACTGTAATGACAGCTTCAGTGACAGGTTGGCGGAGATAATCCTCAGCTGTCTTCTTCATCTTCTGAAGGATGATGGCGGAAATCTCCTGAGGACTGTACATACGTCCGTTGATATCCACGCGGGGAGTGTTGTTCTCGCCTCTAACTACATTGTAAGGCACTCTGGACACCTCACGGCTGACCTGATCATAGTTCTCTCCCATAAATCTCTTAATGGAGAATATGGTGTTGTTGGGATTGGTGATGGCCTGACGCTTGGCTGGATTTCCAACTTTGCGTTCTCCGTTCTCCGTGAATGCGACCACCGAAGGGGTGGTGCGGGCTCCTTCATCATTAATGATGACAGTAGGCTGGTTTCCTTCCATTACGGCAACGCACGAATTCGTGGTTCCGAGATCTATTCCGATAATTTTACCCATAATATATGTTTTTGTCTTGTTCTTTCCTTTCCGGGAATCCATACACCGGTGATTGCTTCACCTTCTCCAATCCCGTGCCAGTGACATTTTGTCAGAAATCGGGTTTCTTGCTATATTTGCAATATGGAATACAGAGACATAGCGGAAGAAGAATTCAGAGATCTGGAGTCCCGAATCCTGTTCGAAGACAATCACCTCCTCATCGTAAACAAGAAAGTCGGAGAAATCGTACAAGGGGATAAGACCGGGGACGAATGTCTCGCGGAAACATACAAGGCTTTCATCGCCAGAAGGGACAACAAGCCCGGGAAAGTCTTTCTGGGCATTCCACATCGTCTGGACAGGCCTGTGAGCGGAATATGCGTACTGGCAAAAACTTCAAAGTGCCTGGAAAGGCTTGCCGGGATGTTCCGGAATTCTGAAATTCACAAGTTCTACTGGGCATTGTGTTGTGCCGCTCCCGAAAGAAAGGAGGCCACTCTGGAAAACTGGATGACTAGAAACGAGAAGCAGAACAAGTCTTTCATATCAAGGACGGAAGGGAACGGAGCCAAACTGGCAAAGTTGAAATACAGGCATATAGCGGACACTGAAAGATACCATTTGCTTGAAGTCGAACTGCTGACAGGGCGTCACCACCAGATTCGCTGTCAACTCAGCCATATCTCCTGCCCTATCAAGGGAGACCTCAAATACGGAGCTTCGAGGTCCAATCCGGACGGAGGAATATGCCTCCACGCCCACGAGATACGTTTCACACACCCTGTGAAGAAAACGGAAATGGACATCGTATGTCCTCCACCTTCAAGTTGGAAAGGGGTCACTGACCTTTTCTGCGACTGAAAAGATTTTTGTATCGACCGGGAGTCATCCCGGTCTTTTTCTTGAAGGCATCTGTAAAGGTGACAACGTTGCGGAATCCGGACATTGCACTTATTTCTTTGACAGTGAGGTCAGGATGAGCGGCAATGAGCGACTTTGCATAATCCACCCTGTGACGGTTCAGATAATTGTTGAAATTCTCTCCTGCCATCTTGTTGATGGCCCTCGAAGTGTAAGTCTTGTTGGAGCAGGTATCCAAAGACAGGTCCGTGAGAGTATAGTCACAGGAAAGGTATGGTTTTGACTCCTCCATAAACTCCTCTATTTTCAAATAGAGAGGTTCATCCGGCTGGGATTCTACATCCTGTGATCTGTCCTTCCGCTGGAAGAAATGAAGAAAATGTTTGTTTTTCATCGGACTAAAATTTGGTTATACAGGGCAAAAATAAAAGAAATCCCCGTCCTTTTGCAGTCAGGACGGGGATGCTGTTATTTTTTTGTAATTCTTTACATTAAGAATCATCCTTTTTGGAAGTCTTAATAGTGTCAAAACCCTTTCCATATACGCCAGTTACAGATGATACTGAAAGGAATGCGTTTGGATCTATCCTCTTAACTGTTTTTAACAAAAGGTTTAAATCAGTTTTGCGGGTGATAATCATCAGGACTTCCGTGCTGGACTTGGTGTACCACCCTTTCCCGTCAAGCACAGTCACTCCCCTGTGGAGGTCGTGAGTCACCGTATCTGCGATTTCCTCATATTTGGAAGATAGTACGAACAGCTGAACCGACTGTTTGGCACCGGCAAGATACATATCCAGCACCACGCTCACGACTCCGGTGAGAATAAAACCGTAAACTACAGTGGTTATTTTTTCAGTAAAAGGAATCAGTTCGCCCGCTTGAGTGTATGAAGGCACAAAGAGTGACGAAAATATTATGATGCAATCCACGGCAAGTATCATCCTGCCTGGAGAAACATTGCGGTATTTGCTGACTACCAGAGCGATAATATCAGTACCGCCAGTACTGCCGCCTTGCGACATCGACAGACCTATTCCGAGTCCGACCATAAGTCCTCCCATTACGGTGCTCACAAGCTTTCCGTTGTCCACAGCCAGCGTCTTGCAGATATCCTGAGGGATGAGTACCTGACACAGGTTAAGTCCTACGGCCGCAAGGATGATGGCGAAGACCGTCTTCCCTCCGAAATTACGTCCCAGAGTACAGAGAGCGAGAACCAAAAGGCCCAGATTGAGGACAAAATAGGAAGTACCCATCTTCACGAAACCTTTCGTGGCATACTGGATTATGGACGAGATTCCGGTGACACCGCCTCCAATCAGATTATTCGGAACCAGAAATATGCTCCATCCGACCACATATACGGTGATTCCCAGAGCAACAATTGAATATTCCTTAATGGTTGTGAGGATAGTTTTTTTATTCAACATCTTTGATTTAAGAATGATTTTCAATTTAAGAATCATAGGGGCCTGTCCCTGAGTCAGCGCGGAGACCAGCTCCGGAGTCAGCATCTGAGCCAGCATCTGAGCCAGTATGAGAATCAGCACCTGTGCCGGAACTTTCATTACTGCTCCTTCTGGAGGCCACCCGGAATTTGGGCAGAGTCTTGATTTCGTCGAAACCCTCTCCATAGACGGCACCGACCTGAGTCACAGTCATAAAGGCCTTGGGGTCTATGTCCTTGATAACTCTTGAAAGCACCGGAAGCTGCTTCTGGTCAATGACAATAAGCAGGACATTCCTGGAGGACTTTGTATACCAGCCCTGAGCACCGAACACTGTGACTCCCCTTTCCATCTCGTTGATGATATGGTCGGCAATCTTCATATACTGGTCGGAAAAAACGAGCATCTGGTATGAGGACTTCTTTCCTCCCACAACGAAATCAATCATCAAAGAGAATGTGACAAGTTCCTCGATACCATAGCACATATCGGAGAAATTCTTGTCTGGCAGGAAGAGCAACAGTGCGCATACCGCCAAATCGCTCACCAGAAAGACACTGCTCAGCGATACTGGGAAATATCTGTTGACCATAAGAGCAACGATGTCCGTTCCTCCAGTACTCCCGCCGAAACGTAGCACAAGTCCTATTCCGGCAGCTTCGAAAGCACCGGCAATGATTGGGATGAGCACTGTCTCCTCAATATTGAAGAACATTCCCGGGGAGCAATGAAGAAAAGTCGCTCCCTCAAGAATCCCCATCGCCAGAGATGACATTGCTATACAGTATAGCGTCTTGAACCCGAATCCGAGTCCCATTGCCAGAACGGCCACGATAATCAACAGTGCATTGATTACAAAATAGGAGTATTGCGCCTGAATGAGACCGCCGGTGGCATACTGTATCACCGTACACAGACCCATCATCCCCCCTGCTGACATTCCATTGGGAATCATAAAACATTCCCAAGCTATTCCGAAGAAAAAACAGGCGAGGGTAAGAATAAGGTATTCCTTGAGAAGACGTGAGATGTCTCTTCTTGTGACAATCATTTTACAACAATGTTGACGATTCTCCCCGGCACTACGATAACTTTTACTATCTGTTTGTCCTCTACATATTTGGAAGTTTGTTCCATAGCACGCACCGTCGCTTCTACGTCAGCTGGTGATGTAGTCTTGGGCAAATCTACGGTGAACCGCATCTTTCCGTTGAACTGCACGGGGTAGATTACCTTGTCCTCCGCCGCATATTCTGCTACATAGTCCGGGAAACGGGCGTAAGTCACGGAATCATCGTGTCCGAGAAGATGCCAGAGTTCCTCTGCCACGTGAGGGGCGAAAGGACTCAGTAGAATAACCAGTGGTTCAAGTATCTCCCTCTTATTGCATTTGAGGGCACTCAATTCGTTCACGGCTATCATAAACGCGCTGATTGTCGTGTTGTATGAGAAAGATTCTATGTCCTCCTGCTCCTTGCATATCAGCTTGTGCAGTTCCTTCAATTCAGCAGGAGTCGCCTTCTCGTCTGTTACCAGCCAGTTGTCCTTGTCATAGAACAATCTCCAGAACTTCTTGAGGAATCTGTTGACGCCGTCTATTCCTTTGGTATCCCAAGGTTTGCTCTGCTCCAGAGGGCCGAGAAACATCTCATAGAGACGCAAGGTGTCGGCACCATAGGTGTTGCAGATATCGTCCGGATTTACGACATTGAACATAGATTTGCTCATCTTCTCCACAGCCCAGCCACAGATGTATTCCCCGTCCTCCAGAATGAATTCGGCATCGGCAAACTCGGGACGCCACGCCTTGAAGGCATCCAGGTCGAGTCTGTCATTGCGCACGATATTTATGTCCACGTGTATCTCAGTTGTATCGTAGTTGTTCCTGAGCCCGGCGGAAACGAAAGTATTGGTGCCCACTATCCTGTACACGAAACTTGATCGTCCCTGTATCATTCCCTGGTTCACAAGCTTACGGAATGGCTCATCCTTGCAGACATAGCCGAGGTCATAAAGGAACTTGTTCCAGAAGCGTGAATAAATCAGGTGTCCGGTAGCGTGTTCCGTACCTCCTATGTAGAGATCGACGTCCTGCCAGTAGTCATTGGCGCGACGGCTCACCAGTTCAGCCTCGTTGTGAGGATCCATATAACGCAGATAATAAGCGCTTGATCCGGCGAATCCAGGCATAGTGGAAGTCTCGATAGGATACCCGTTCCAGCTCCAGTTCTTAGCCCTTGCCAAGGGTGCTTCTCCAGTGGGCTTGTAGGAGTCTATCGCCGGGAGGAGGAGAGGCAGTTCAGATTCTGGAAGAGGAGTTGCAACTCCATCCTTGTAGCAGATGGGGAAAGGTTCTCCCCAATATCTCTGCCTTGAGAAGATAGCGTCACGCAGACGATAGTTGGTTTTCCTGTGGCCGAGTCCGTGAGCCTCGACATAGTCCTTGGCTGCCTCGATAGCCTGCTTTACATCCATTCCGTTCAGGAAACCTGAATTGCACATTCTGCCTTCCTTGGCATCGAAACTCTCCTCGGACACGTCACAGCCCTCGATGATGGGTACAACAGGCAGACCGAACTTCCTGGCGAAGGCATAATCTCGGCTGTCGTGTGCCGGCACGGCCATAATTGCACCAGTACCGTAACCGGCCAGAACATATTCAGAAATCCATACAGGCACTTTCTCGCCCGTGAGAGGATTGAGAGCATAAGAACCGGAGAACACACCTGTAACAGACTTGGTCTCGGAAATTCTTTCTCTTTCCGTCTTTTTCTTTACGTAATTGAGATAATCCTCCACCTCAGCCTTCTGAGCGTCTGACGTAAGCGACCCAACAAGTTCACTTTCCGGGGCAAGGACCATAAAAGTGACGCCGAAAATGGTGTCTACCCGGGTGGTGAAAATGGTAACCGGAATTGTCTTCCCCTCACACTCTGTATTGAACACGACCTCTGTGCCTTCAGACCGGCCTATCCAGTTGCGCTGCATTTCCTTGAGCGAGTCGCTCCATTCCAGTGAATCGAGGGAGTCCAGCAGTCTTCCTGCATAAGCGGAGACTCTGAGCTGCCATTGTGTCATCTTTTTCTGCTCGACGGGGAATCCTCCACGCACGCTGAGTCCGTCCTTGACCTCATCATTTGCAAGCACCGTCCCCAGTCCCTCGCACCAGTTTACCGATGTCTCACCTTGATATGCAATGCGATAACGCATCAGAATATCAGACTTGGTCTTGTCGTCAGCTGCATTCCACGCTTCGGGAGTGATGTCATCGTAACCCTCAGTTGCGAGTAACCCGACGAGTTCACTGATGGGTCTGGCCTTGTCAGCGGCCTTGTCATACCAACTGTCGAACATCTTGAGGAATGCCCATTGAGTCCATTTGAAGAAAGCAGGGTCGCAAGTCCGCACCTCTCTGTCCCAGTCATACGAGAAGCCGATTCTGTCAAGCTGGCTGCGATAACGGGCAATATTGTCGGAAGTAGTCTTCTCGGGATGCTGACCCGTCTGAATGGCATACTGCTCTGCCGGAAGGCCGAAGGCGTCATAACCCATAGGATGCAACACATTGAATCCCTTGAGTCTCTTGTACCTGGAATATATGTCACTGGCAATGTAGCCGAGCGGATGTCCGACGTGCAGACCTGCACCCGAAGGATACGGGAACATATCCAGAACATAATATTTGGGCTTGTTCTCGTCTTCTTTTACCTTGAACGTTCCGTTGGCGGCCCAATATGCCTGCCATTTTTCTTCAATTCGTCTTGAGTCGTAGTCCATTTCTCTCTGTTTTCTTTTGTAGTCTGAATTCAACGTATATGGAAAGACGGCATTTCACCTTCTTTCCTTTGACCTTTCCGGGTTTCCAATCAGGTGAGGCCTTGACAACCTTCAGTGCCTCTGCATCCAAAAGCGGATCAACACCCCTGGCCACCTCGACATCGGTCACCTTTCCCTTTTCATCTATGACGAAATCCACCAGTACCCGGCCCTGAATACCACGGGCGACGGCCTGCTCCGGATACTTGAGATACACATACACCCACTTGTTCATAAATCCCATAGGGTCCGAGGTGCCCAGGAAAGTGGGTCGGTAGTCACAGTCATAATAGGACACGACATCATCATCAAAGATTGTCTTGCGCGGAGCCTCCTTCTGACGGAATTGAGGCTTTTCGCCGTTGGCAAGCCTGAGAGTGAAGTTGTAGATGTACTCCGTCTCCCTCTCCATATCCTCATACTCAAGCACCGACGGGGTGTCCCTCTCCGTATTGTATTCCGGATACATACCGGTAGTGAACATCACTGAAGGAATCTCTTTCTCGTAAAACTGCCGATGGCAGGATTGAACCGGTTCAAGCGAAACAATCTTCGGTGTGACAGGCTGGAGCGAAGATGATACACCGGCGAGGATTGCGTTCATATCCGGGTTGGAACAGGTGAAGGCATAGAAGCCGTTGGATGCAGTGCCCAGCATATCAAGATTGATCATCGCATCAATCTTGTCTGCGGCAGGAAATGACCTGTTCAGAAAATACCACGCCCCGGCCTCATTGTTGAGACTGGATCCGAAAGCGGCGATAATGATTGAGCGCCTTAACAGTACTCTGTTGGTGTAGAGGGAGCGGGCAAGCCACATCAGCATTGCCAGACCTGACGCATTGCCGTTGGCTCCGTAGTATATTTTTTCTCTGGGTACACCATCCACATTCACTGTGGATGTCCCGAGATTGTCCAGTCTGGCAGCTATGACAATATAGCGGTTCTTCAACTCTCTGTCATAACCCGGAATGCACCCTATGACATTTCTGGAAGTGAGGGTGTCTCCGGACTCCTGCTTGATGCCGAACAGTTCTCCTTCACTGCCGGAAAGCACATCCACCCCGAATGATTCCAGGACGGAACTGATATATGCGGCTGCTTCTTTCTCCCCTTCAGACCCGGCTTTGCGGCCTTCGAAAGCAGCTGAGGCAAGATAGGAGACATACTCTTTGAATGCAGAAACAGCCTCACTGTCGTTAAGTCCGGAATAAGGGTCTATGGCGAACTGAGCACGGGAAGTGAAAGGCAGCAAGGCAGACAGAAGGAGAAAAAAAGCTCCGGTAACAAAGAACTTCTTCATAATGCAGTGTCGCTGTTGTCCAGAATCCATGAATCTGAGGGGCAGAGACCCTTCTCAAGAAGTTTCTCCAACGTATGGTATGCATCTACAACACTGCTGCAGGGATTCACAGCCACCGCAGTGAGCTTGCCGTCATAAGGAACAAGCACTGTATTGAAACCGGCTGTGGAAATCTTTTCGGAGAGCCTGTCGGCATTTGAAACATTAGAGAACAATCCGACTATCACACAATACGGGGGCAGGCTTTCCCGGTCCTTCAAATTAAGCCCGGATGAAGGCTTGAGGACAGAAGGTCTCTGAACCAGAGCCTCCAGCACAGCCACGGAATCGGAAAACTCGGCCTGGAAGGCTGCCTCCTCCTGCCTCTTAATCTCCGCAATGGATGAATCTCGGGCAGCAATGGCAGCAGCTTTGCGGGCTATGTCTGACGAAACAGGCCTGCCGGCTACTCTGCGGAAGAAGTCACAAGATACGACGGCGGCTGCAAATGAGAGCAGCAGCGCAATTTGGAGAATCTTTCTCATCGTGATGCAAAATTAACAATAATTTCAGATATATTTGCAAAAGCTATGCACCGGACAATCACCCTGATATGTGCTCTGTTTCTATCGTCTTGCTGGACCTGCCACGCCCAGAGCCGTATCTGGGAGCCCTCTCCCATTCTGAGCCCCCTTCTCGATGCCCGCGATACTGTCAGCGTTTTCATCGTGGGGGACGTGATGATGCACAAGCGCCAGCTGGATTATGACTGTCAGCCGTTTCTGAGCCACTTGATGCACAGGAGCCGTGCCGCTGACATTGCAGTCGCCAATCTGGAATTCTCTCTGGGCGGACAACCCTGGACAGGCTATCCGTCATTCTCCGCACCAGACTCATATCCGTCATATCTGGCTCGGTACTGCGGGTTCAATGTCTTTCTGGCTGCGAACAACCACGTATTGGACCGCGGATCATCCGGACTTGCCAGGACTGCAGGAATCTACGCCCGGATGGCGGACAGCTGCCTTGTATCCTTCACCGGAATTGCATCGGATGCCAAGGAATACGAAAGGACTTTTCCTCTTGTCATACGACGCAAGGGAATAACTTTGGCGCTGATAAACTTCAGCTACGGATCCAACAACCCACAGAAAGGCGAATGGCCCAAATTGCAGGTAATGAACAAGTCTGAGATTTCTGCCGCATTCACCAAAGCCAAAAATATGGGAGCCGACTTCATCATAGCGCTTCCTCATTGGGGAGAAGAGTACAGTCTGCACCACAACGGCAAGCAACAGGAATGGGCAGAATGGCTTGTGGAACAGGGTGCTGACGCAATAGTCGGGACTCATCCCCACGTTGTTCAGGACAGTGTGAACGTCAAAGGAGTACCAGTATATTTCTCCATAGGCAACGCAGTCTCGAATATGAGTGCCGTAAACACCAGAGTCGGACTGGCAATCACCCTACGCTTCACCAAAAACAGGATAAGCGGAAAGAAGATGATGCTTCCTCCCAAGGCTGACTATATCTGGTGCAGTCTGCCGAATATGCTGACCGACAATTACACCAGCATCTTCATAAAAGAATGGGCCGGCCGTAGAAACGACTGGCTCACTCCATACGATTATGACAATATGCTGCAGAGCTGCGAAAGGGTCAGGTCTGCAAGCGGAATCAAAGACTGATTATTGCTGTGCCTCCTCCTCAGCGGCGGCCTTCGAGTAGAACTCGTACTTGGACATATAATCGGCACTCTCCTCACGGAAACGGAAGCAGACACTCTTGAGATAAGCCGCAATACCTGATTTCACACTGGGATCCGTCGAAAGGTTGAATCCCTTTTCGAAAGGTTCGATGCTGCTCTTGAGCATCTTGTAATATTCCTCGACCTTAGCGTCATACTGTGCCTGATTGAGGGTGATGTCATCATTGGCCTCCTTAAGGATAGCCTCAGCTCTGGAGCTCAGAAGCAGGCCCTTTCCGATATAGCTGAATGCATATTTCGGATCCACTGCAGATGCATCGTCATAAGATTTGAGGGCAGCCTCGTAGTTGCCGAGTTTCTCGTAGATACCGCCTTCTACATACCAGAGGGATGCGTTGGTGGGTTCGTTCTTCTTTGCTTCTTCGAGGAGCTGGAATATGCGTCCGGTATCCTCTCCCTTGCTTACGCAGTTGTTGATGAGACCGATGAGTATATTCTGATTCTGAGGATATTTGGAGAATCCCTTCTCAAGATATTCCCTGGCTCCGTCTTCGTCACCAAGTTTGGCGGATACATCAGCAAGCTTGTAATACACTTCGCCTCCTTCTCCATCATTGCCAATTTCGAGGCACTTGAGGAAGAAGGACTTAGCGCGCTCATTGTCACCTGCGAAAGAGGCTGCGAATCCTGCATTGTAAACCGCATCAGCGTTGATGGTCCCTCCGAGCGCCGCTGATGCATCAGCGGATTTCTCGAAATATACGGAAGACTCATCGTATTTGCCGAGGGTGTAGGAATTGTACGCCTCCTCAGTATATTTGTCCTGTATTGAAGTGATAGCAGCAGAGATATCCTTGGCTTTCTGACCCTTGGTATCGAGTTCGGCGGCCTTCAGATATGCTGCGAGAGCCTTGTCAAGAGCATTCTCTACGATTGGTTCGGTAACCAGAAGGGCAACGAGTTTGTTGCTTTCATCGAAGAAGAAACTTTTGCCTGCATAATTCTCCTTGGTGTACTGCTTGTTGGAAATAGTCACATTCTCAGTGGAAAGAGGTTTCTGACCACCCATCACAAGGTTGAAATCCTGTCTGCTGGCACCAATCCAGACACTTCCCATAGGAGCAGAATACGCATCCAAAAGAGTTTGCCCAAGCTTTATCCAAGTAGGCGCTTTCGTGTTTTTTTTCGCATCATCAGCAGCCTTCTGTGCAGACTCATAAGCTGATTTCAACGAAGCTGCGCTTTTGTTCTGGGCACCGGCAACCTGCACAGATGCGGCAAGAGCCAGAATCAACATCAATTTTTTCATATCAAAAGGAATTTAAAGTAATTGTCATTATTCTGTTTCGTCAGAGGATGCCCTTCCCTCCTCTTTGGCCACCGGACAGACGGCAGCAATAGAATCTCCTTCCCTGAGATTGATCAGACGAACCCCCTGGGTGGCACGGCCCGCAAGACGGATGTCACTGACCGCAAGTCTGATGGTAAGACCGGATCTGGTGATTATCATAAGGTCATTGTCTTCGCTCACTGCCTTGATTGCAACAAGCGGGCCAGTCTTTTCCGTGATATTGATGGTCCTGACTCCCTTGGCTCCACGGGCGGTGATTCGGTATTCGTCCATATCGGAGCGTTTGCCGCAGCCGTGTTCACTGACCACCAGAACGGAACAGGATGAAGCGTCCTCAGCCGAAGGATCAAAAGACAGAGCTCCGATCACGCAGTCATCCACGTCCAGGTTTATTCCGCGGACACCCGATGAATTGCGGCCCATATCCCTGAGCTCATTTTCATTGAAGCGGCAGCAGCGACCGTTGCGGGCTGCAATCATCACATCGTGACGGCCGTCAGTGAGTATAGCATCAAGGAGTTCGTCCCCCTCTCTGATATTGATGGCTATGATGCCCTTGTTGCGGCTTCGTTTGTTGGAATACTCAGAGAGTGAAGTCTTCTTTACAACACCACACTTGGTTACCAGAGTGACGAAGTGTCCGGAAGTATACTCGGGGTCCTCTATGGAACGGGCATTGAGATATGTCCTGATGCAGTCAGTCTGATCAATGGAAAGCAAGTTCTGGACGGCGCGTCCCTTGGAACTGCGGGTCCCTTCGGGGAGTTCATAGACCTTGAGCCTGTAGCACATTCCCTTGTCGGTAAAGAACAGCATAGTGGAATGCATATTGGCCACATAGATGTGTTCTATGAAATCCTCGTCCCTGGTGGCGCTGGCCTTCTTGCCTACACCTCCCCGGCTCTGGGTGCGGAACTCCGCCAGAGGAGTGCGTTTGATATATCCCAGATGGGAGATGGTGATGACCACATCCTCGTCGGCATAGAAATCTTCGGGATTGAACTCCTCTTCACTCATCGAAATCTCGGTGCGGCGCGGGTCTCCGTACTTTGCCTTGACATCCTGAGACTCCTGCTTTACTATGTTCAGTTGCTCGGTCTCGCTGGAGAGTATCTCCTCGCAACGGGCTATGAACTTCTCCAACTCGCTGTACTCAGCCTGAAGCTTATCCTTCTCCATACCGGTAAGCTGACGCAGACGCATCTCCACGATGGCGGAAGCCTGAATCTCCGAAAAGGCGAATGTGGAAACAAGCTCGGCCCTGGCTTCATCGACACTGCGTGAACGCTTGATGATGGCGATTATTTCGTCAATTACATCAATGGCCTTGAGCAGACCTTCGAGAATATGGGCGCGCTTGCGGGCCTTGTCAAGCTCGAATCTGGTGCGGCGTACTATAACTTCGTGGCGGAAATCCACGAACTGGGCAATCATCTCCTTGAGGGAGAGGATTCTGGGGCGTCCGTTGACCAACGCCACATTGTTGACGGCAAAGCTTGACTGAAGGGCCGTATACTTAAAGAGGGTGTTCAGCACCACATTGGCGTTGGAATCCTTCTTGACAACAATTTCTATGCGTATGCCCTCACGGCTGGTGAGTTCCCTGATGTCGGAGATGCCCTCTATTTTCTTGTCACGGACCATCTCTCCTATCCTGGCAATCATATCGGCCTTGTTGACCATATAGGGAACCTCAGTCACAACTATGGTCTCACGGCCGTTGTCGGATTCCTCTATCTCAGTTCTGGAACGGATGACAATCCTGCCACGCCCGGTATTGTATGCGTCGATGATGCCCTGACGGCCGATGATGATACCTCCGGTCGGGAAATCGGGACCTTTGATGTATTCCATCAAGCCCTCGGTGGTAATGTCCGGATTGTCGATGTATGCACAGATGGCATCGCAGCATTCTCCCAGATTATGGGGAGGCATATTGGTCGCCATTCCGACAGCTATTCCGGACGAACCGTTCAGAAGAAGCAGAGGGAGTCTGGTGGGAAGGACAGTGGGTTCTTCGATGGAATCGTCGAAGTTAAGCTGCATATCAACGGTATTCTTGTCCAGATCGCCCAGCACATCCTCGGCCATCCTTGCAAGTTTGGCCTCGGTGTAACGCATTGCCGCCACAGGGTCACCGTCCATTGAACCGAAGTTGCCCTGGCCCCATACCAGAGGATACCTCTGATTCCAGTTCTGAGCCAGTCTGGCCATAGCATCATAGACACTGGAATCACCGTGGGGGTGGAATTTTCCAAGAACCTCGCCGACAATACGGGCGGATTTCTTGGTCTGACCGCCGAAACCCAGGCCGAGACCGTCCATCCCGAAAAGCACTCTGCGCTGGACAGGCTTGAGCCCGTCTCTCACATCGGGTAGCGCACGGGACACAATCACTGACATCGAATAATCTATATATGCAGTGCGCATCTCGTGGTCAATCTCGACCGGTTCGATAATGCCTGTAGCCTTTTCCTCTATATCCATAATTTGAAATATTCCAAATATACACAAACACGCAAATTTACGAAAAAAATCGGATTAAATTTCTATTTTTGCCGTGTTCACGATACAATGCAGTTGAAGTTTTCAGATGAGCTTTCCAGAATAATGGAATATGCCGGAGAGGAGTCGCTCCGGACGGGTTCGCTCGGCATAAGCCCGGACCATCTTATGCTCGGCCTGATACGGCACAGGAACAACGCTGCAGTGCAGACTCTCGAGTCGCTCGGCGTGGATTCAGACGATTTCAAGAAGGAACTTGACAGAAGTCTTATATCATCTGAAAGCATACCCTGGTCAAAACACGGGGAAGTCAGACTGACGCGCAATTCCCGGAACATACTGGACATAGCCGTATTGGAATCGCTCAAATCCGGAAGACGGGCCGTGGAAGCGATTCATATTCTCGCCGCCATAGCGTCAAGTGCCGGGACTCATTCAGGCAGATATCTGAAAGACAAGGGCGTTGACAAGAATATGATACTGTCCCGTTTCGGCAAGGAGGAAGCAGTGCGCCGCAACGCCGGTGCAGGCCACAGACCCGAAATGAAGGACATTGCCGGAGCTCTCGCAGAACAGATACGCAAGAGTATCAAACTCTGCGGTGAAGATTCCGGATCAATGCCTTCCTGAGTTCCCCGTCACTCTGCCGGAAGCTTTGCGATGCGAATTTCTGCGGGAGGAACGCAGCCTTCCGACACTCTGTACCATCATCTCGTCCGCCCATATTCCACGGGCGGCCATAATGTCAAGAATCACCAACACAACGGGGAACACCGCACTTATATGGAATGCTGGAGAATTCCCGGTCACAAAGAAATCCACTCCGAGCCAAATCTGGAACACTGCGCTCAAGATGGCGGCAAGATTGGCCGTGCGGAACTGGAACACCCTGAACTTCCAGGTCGTGAGAGCCAGAAATTCAAGCAGGGTGATGAGGATTGTCAGAATGAGATATGGAACATAGGCGGTGTAACGTATTTCACCGGCCTTGTCACAGAAGAAAAGCAGGCCGGAAAGCACGGTGGCTATGGCCAGATAGAGGGTTTGGGATCTCTGCCACATTGTTTATCTCGAAATTTTATCTGGAATTGAAACGGGCAAGCACAGCCTGCTCGTAGGTTTTTGATACAGGAATGGGATCGACTGAATCTATGCCGAAATCAAGCAGATAGCACTTGTCCTCACTCTTAAGTATCTTCACTTTGTTGATATTGACTATGTATTTCCGGTGACAGCGGACAAGGTCGCTGTCAGAGAAACTGTCCTCCACAGTCTTGAGACGGCAGCGGAGCATATACTGCTTCAGACTCCCACTGGTGTCCGAGTACCACACCTGTATATAGTTGTCATCCGCCATCATAAAGAGCAGGTTGTCCTGATTGACGGAAAACTTCATCTGTCCGTTGTTGTCAAAGAGAGTTATCCGTCTGTCAATCCCGGGGTCTGAAATACGGTCAGTCACCACGTTCTCCATATTGAGCATCCTTATGGTGTTGTCCTTGTCCTGGATGGCGAAATACAGTGCCGACACAGTATAGGGAACTCCGAGTGAGACTATTCCGTAAACCACAGCGTTGCCGAATATCTGAAAGAACTCTATCTTCTTGATATTGAGCATACCCATCTTGGCTCCCTGAATGGTGAAGAAAGAATACAACAGAGCAATCACCACAATTTCGGCCAGACACCAGAATATGTATCCGAGATAGTTCATCCCCTTCAGACGCATAGTATACATCCAGCCCTTGCTGCAGGCCACCACTATGAGGGACAGAGAGAAAAAGGCGACGGTGAAGCCGAAAACCCGGCTGGCCTCCAGTTTGAACCACGCATTGCTCGAAAAAGGCATACTCAGCAGGATGAAGATAACCGAGAACAACGCCGCGAAGAGGACGGTTGTGACAAGATGGTTCTTCTCCAGCAGGTATTTGGGTACTCTGTCGAGCAATGAAAACATTAGCTTCCTTTTTCCGCAAATATAAGAAACTTTAACGGATTGTTATTAAATTTGCCCGACAGATAGAATAGAAACAGACGGTATGGGCAGAAGAGTAGCAGTCACCGGAATGGGTGTCGTTTCCTGTATCGGGAACGATATCACCACATTCTGGAACAATCTCGTGGACGGCGTGTGTGGAATAGAGCAGATAACGGAATTCCCCACCGATGAACTCGCCGTACGCATAGGTGGGAAAGTCAAGAATTTCGATCCGGCCAACTACGGTATGGACAGACAGTTCGTCCGCAAGCAGGATCCGTTCACCATATACGGAATGGCAGCATCCGTTCAGGCTATGCAGAATTCCGGTCTGGTTGCAGGACAGAACATTGACCCTTTCAGGCTCGGCACCTACATCTGTTCCGGAGTAGGCGGACTCGAATCCATATACAGAGAGATGGGCAAGATGCACGAAGACCCGAGCGGAAGATGGATATCCCCGAACTTCATCCCGGTGATGATAGGCGACACGGCCGGAGCCCAGGTGGCTATCCGCTTCGGAGCCAAAGGATCCTGTCTGGACATAGTGACGGCTTGTTCGAGCTCGACTCATTCCATAGGAGAAGCATACAGAGCCATAAAAGACGGATATGCCGATGCCGTGATATGCGGGGGCACCGACAACTGCACCATCCCCGTGGGGCTCGCCGGTTTCGCCAACTGCAGGGCACTCACCCACGAAGACAATCCCAAACGTGCATCAAGACCCTTCAGCGGTGACAGAAGCGGATTTGTGATGGCTGACGGTGCTGCAGTGCTGATTCTCGAGGAATACGAACACGCACTGGCCAGAGGTGTTCAGATACACGCGGAGGTACGAGGCTACGGGACAAGCTGCGACGCTTTTCACGCCACTGCCCCCAGGCCGGACGGAAGTACTCAGGCAAGATGTATGACTGATGCCGCGAAGGAGGCCGGATTCGATGAAAGGACAGACTGCGTATATGTGAACGCCCACGGCACCGGGACTCACCTCAACGATGTCACTGAAACCATCAGTTACAAGGCGGCTTTCGGAGATTTCGCATACAAGCTGCACATCAGTTCCACAAAATCGATGCACGGTCATATGTTCGGAGCCACAGGAGCCGCAGAGGCCATAGCCACTATAATGACTCTTAAATACGGAATCATTCCTCCCACCATCAATCTGGACACTCCGGACCCTGAATGTGACTTGGACTACACGCCCAACAAGGCCGTCAAGGCTCCGGTGAGTCTCGGTCTCACTGATTCATTCGGTTTCGGAGGCCACAACGCCTGCCTGGCCTTCAGAAAACCACGCTGACGGCCGAATCCGGCAGGCGAATACTCAGAGGCAAGGCAGGTCGACGCTTTGCTGTCAGCGGGAACGCAAGTCCACGTAGTCGCGGTCATCTGAGACGCACTTGTACGCCGGACGTATAATGCGGCGACCCTCAAAATTCAGCTCCTCATTTCTGTGAGCGCACCATCCCACTATTCTGGCCATTGCAAACAACGGCGTATAGATGTCCATAGGAATACCTATCATATCGTACACAAAGCCGGAGTAGAAATCGACATTGGCGCAGAAAGTTTTGCGTCCTTTCGATCTGCCAACAAGTTCAATGGCGGTTCTTTCTATGAGTTTCATAAACTCGTATTCGTCGGTACGGCCCTTTTCTTCGGCCAGCTTCCCGGCCATCTCCTTGAGCAGCACCGCTCTGGGGTCGGACTTGGTGTATACGGCGTGCCCTATTCCGTATATCAGGCCCTGTCCGTCGAATGCCTTGCCGTCCAATATCGTCTGGAGGTATGAGGAGACTGCCACCTCGTCCTTCCAATTGCTGACGTGCTTCTTGATGTCCTGCATCATTGCACAGACCTTGAGATTCGCGCCTCCGTGCTTGGGACCTTTGAGCGAACCTATGCCTGCGGCAATGGAGGAATAGGTGTCCGTTCCCGTGGAGGAGGTGACACGCACGGTGAAAGTGGAGTTGTTACCACCTCCGTGCTCAGAATGCAATATCAGCAGCAGGTCCAGAGTGAGCGCATCCAGACGGGTGTAGTCATTGCCCTTGAGCATAAAGAGGAAGTTCTCAGCGAGCGAGAGTTCTTTCTGAGGATGACGGATATGCAGGGAACGCCCGTGTTCTCCGTGTCTGAGCATATTGTAGGCATACGCAATGATTGTAGGGAACTTGGATACGAGCATAATGCTCTGACGCATCAGATTCTCGCGGGAGGTGTCGTCGGGATTGTCATCGAAGGTATAGAACTCCAGAACACTGCGGGAGAGAATGTTCATTATGTCGTGCCCTTCCATCTCGATTATGTGCAGGAGTGTATTCTTCTCCAAAGGCATATTCTCGAGAATGAGATTTCTGAAGGTACAAAGTTCGTCGGAATCAGGGAGATTCCCGGACAGAAGCAGGTATGCGACTTCCTCGAAGCCGAAGCGGCCTTCAGCTTCTATCGCGTGCACCAGATCCGATATCTCGTACCCGCGGAAGAAGAGTTTCCCGTCAATAGGTTCCAATTTTCCACCCTCCCTTCTTTCGTAGCCGACAACATTTCCGATGTTGGTGAGTCCGACAAGCACACCGGTGCCGTCCTCGTTCCTCAATCCGCGCTTTACATCCATCTTCTTGAAGAGATCAGCATCTATTTTGATACAGCTCTTCATCTGGTCGGCAAGCTTGTAAATGAGATAATCCTTGTTCATATTCGTTCGAGTATAAGTCTGGTGAATTCAACGGTTCCGAAAGGCCTGCCGTCCGGCATCAGAGACGCCAGATCCGGAGTGGCGCAGGAGGATGCAAAACAGGATTCCAGTGCATTCTCCACGAGTCTTCCCGCCTCTTTCCATCCGATGTAGTCGAGCATCATCACTCCCGACAGGATATTGGAGCAGGGATTGGCCACGTTCTGGCCGGCTATGTCAGGTGCCGTGCCGTGGGTGGCCTCGAATACCGCGCAACCGGTATCATAGTTGATGTTGGCTCCCGGAGCTATTCCCACGCCCCCCACCTGTGCGGCGAGCATATCCGAAATATAATCTCCATTGAGATTCATCGTTGCAATGACTTCATAAGCTTCGGGCTTGAGTATTGCATTCTGCAGGAAAGCATCAGTTATAAGGTCGTTGACCACCAGTTTCCCGGAAGAGATTTCTTCCTGAAACTCTCTCTGGACCAATTCATAACCCCATTTCTTGAATCCCCCTTCGGTGTATTTCATTATATTGCCCTTGTGCACCAGAGTCACGTGCTTTCTACCGTGATCCAGAGCATAACGGCAGGCGGCCCTCACAAGACGCTCGGATCCCTCCTTCGAGATGGGTTTGACACCGAAAGATGACGATTCCGGGAAGCGTACCGTTTTCACTGACATCTCGTCCCTGAGAAATTTCCAGAGTTTCGCAGCTTCCGCGCTGCCGGTCTCCCATTCGATCCCGGCATAAATGTCCTCGGTGTTCTCACGGAAGACAACCATATCCACGTTCTCGGGATGCTTCACGGGCGAGACTACACCCTTGTACCATTTGACAGGTCTCTGGCACACATAAAGGTCAAGTCCCTGCCGCAGGGCGACATTGAGCGACCTGATGCCACCTCCGACGGGAGTCATAAGGGGACCCTTGATGCCAAGACCGTATTTTCTGAACGCCTCGACCGTCTCTTCGGGGAGACAGGTGCCGAGAAGATCGAATGCCTTGCCTCCGGCAAGAACTTCGAGCCATTCAATTTTCCGGGAACCGCCGTAGGCCCTGGCAACAGCCGCATCCAGAACAAGACGCATTGAGGAGACAATCTCCGGTCCTACACCGTCGCCATACACAAAAGGTACTGTTATTTTTTCCATCATTTCAAGGTATTGAGAGCGGAGCCGGCACGGAACCACCCTATCTGTTGGGAATTGTATGAATGTCTGGCAAAGAATTCCTGCGTCGTCCCGTCAGAGTGATGAAGGACAACGGTGACCTGTCTGCCGGGATTCAGAGAAGAGCAGGCGATATCAATCACATCATCCTCCCTGACGAGGTCATAGTCTTCAGGAGAAGCAAAAGTAAGAGCCAGAACTCCCTGCTTCTTGAGATTGGTTTCGTGGATTCTGGCAAAACTCTTGGCGATGACGGCACGCACACCCAGGAAGCGCGGTTCCATAGCCGCGTGCTCCCTGCTGGATCCCTCGCCGTAATTATCTTCAGCGACCACAACGCTTCCTGTCCCCGCCTCCTTCCAGTGGCGGGCAGCGGCGGAAACTGTCATAAGCTCTCCGTCGGCACAGACCTGATTGGTCTTGCCGGAAAAAGCATTTACGGCTCCCATCAGGAGATTTTCGGAAATATTCTCCAGATGTCCGCGGTATTTGAGCCAGGGTCCGGCCATTGAGATATGGTCCGTGGTGCATTTGCCCTTAGTCTTGATGAGCAGTCTTGCGCCGGAGATATCCTTGCCGTCCCAGGGTTCGAAGGGTCTGAGTTTCTGTAATCTGTCACTGCCTTCGCGTATCAGGGGTTCAGGGGCGTCCGGATTCGGAGCAACCCGGCCGTTGTCACAGGCTGCAAAGCCGGAAGGCGGCAGATTCTTACCCACCGGTGCAGGAACTGATGAGATATCAAGGCCGAGCCTGCCTTCGAAACAAAGGGCCACGGCCAGTTCAGGAGATGCGATGAAAGCGTGAGTCAAAGGGTTTCCGTCGGCTCGCTTTGCAAAATTACGGTTGAAAGATGTGACTATCGTATTGCGGGCGGCGGGGTTGTCTGTTATACGTTTCCACTGTCCTATGCAGGGACCGCAGGCATTCGCCATAACAACTGCTCCGGCCTTCCGGAGTATTGGCAGAAGTCCGTCCCTTTCCGCCGTGGCACGAATACGCTCACTGCCGGGGTTGACTATGAGCCCCGCACTGGGAGTCACTCCCTTCTCGAGATACCATCGGGCCACCTCAGCCGCTCTCGACAAATCCTGATACGAAGAATTCGTGCAGGAACCGACAAGGCTGACGCTGACTTCCGAGGGATAACCCATCTTCTCCACTCTCTCCTCCAGTTCGGGAAGCGGACAGGCAGCATCGGGGGTGAAGGGTCCGTTGATATATGGCACAAGTGTGTCAAGGTCAATATCTATGACCCTGTCATAATATTTTTCCGGAGACTCGAGAACCTCCCTGTCAGCTACGAGGCATTCGGCTGCCGCCTCTGCGAGTCCGGCCACTTCCTCCCTGCCGGTGGCTCGCAGATATGCCGCCATACCTTCGTCGAAAGGAAAGATTGAACAAGTTGCCCCAACTTCAGCACCCATATTGCACACCGTGGCTTTGCCGGTACAGGAGAGGCTTTCAGCACCTTCGCCGAAATATTCCAGAATACAGTTGGTTCCTCCCTTGACGGTAAGAATTCCGGCAAGCTTGAGAATCACATCCTTGGGACTGGCCCATCCACGCAGACGGCCGCTGAGCCGCACTCCGGTCACAGAAGGCATCCTGAGTTCCCATTCCATTCCTGTCATTGCATCCACGGCATCGGCGCCTCCCACTCCTATGGCAAGCATACCAAGTCCTCCCGCATTGGGAGTATGGGAATCGGTGCCTATCATCATTCCGCCCGGAAAAGCATAATTTTCCAGAACCACCTGATGTATGATTCCCGCACCGGGTTTCCAGAAATCCATTCCATAACGTGAAGCGGCGCTACCAAGAAAATCATATACCTCGGCATTGGCCTCCATCGCTGCCGGAAGGTCCTTCGTGGCACCGTCACGTGCACAGATGAGATGGTCACAGTGAATGGAAACAGGCACCGCCACACTATCCTTGCCGGCATTCATAAACTGAAGCACGGCCATCTGTGCAGTTGCATCCTGCATTGCCACCCTGTCGGGGCGGAAGGCCGAATAATCCCCCCGGACGGGAACTCTACCCTGAGGTTCTGAATAAAGATGGGCATAGAGCAATTTCCGGGCAAGTGTGAGAGGTTCTCCCGCAAGACTGCGGGCCACATCTATTTTCTGTTTGAGTCCGCCGTAGAAACTACGGACCACATCAATGTCGTAAATCATATTTATACGTCTATTCTCCCGCTTCCTTGAGGCGCTCGGCATTCTCGGCTATCTGGAGCTGGTCTATGCATTCCTGGATGCTGCCATCCATAAAAACGGGGAGGTTATACATACTCCAGTTGATACGATGGTCTGTCACACGTCCCTGCGGATAGTTGTAGGTACGTATCTTTGCCGACCTGTCACCGGTGGACACCATAGTCTTGCGCTTGGCGGCAATGCCGTCGAGATATTTCTGATGCTCAAGATTATAGAGTCTGGTACGGAGTTCCTCGAAGGCGCGGTCCTTGTTCTTGAGCTGGGACCTCTCCTCCTGACACTGCACCACCAGTCCTGAAGGAATATGGGTCAGGCGTACCGCAGAATAAGTGGTGTTCACTCCCTGACCGCCGGGACCGGAAGAGCAGAAAAGATCGAGCCTGATGTCATTCCAGTTGAGGTCCACGTCGAATTCGCCGGCCTCGGGGAAAACCGCCACCGATGCAGCAGAGGTCTGGATACGGCCCTGGGTTTCGGTCTGGGGGACACGCTGGACACGGTGTACTCCGGATTCGTATTTCATCACTCCGTACACTCCGTCGCTTGCGGAACTGAGCTTGAACACTATCTGCTTGAAGCCTCCGGACGTGCCGGGTGCCTGGTCGGTAACTTCAAGTTTCCAACCTCTGGCTTCTGCGAAATGCTGATACATACGGAACAGGTCGCCGGCGAATATCGCAGCCTCGTCGCCTCCGGTACCTCCACGAATCTCCACCATAGCGTTCTTGGCATCATCGGGGTCAGCGGGAATGAGCAGCAGTTTTATCTCCTGCTCCATTGCGGGCAGTTTGGGCTCTATCTCAGCAATCTCCATCCTGGCCATCTCGCGCAGTTCGTCATCTTTCTCATTGAGCAGTATGTCCTTGGCTGCGGCAAGGTCATCGCAGAGCTTCTTGTATTCCAGCCCCGATTTGATTATGGGTTCCAGCTCCTTGTAATCCTTGTTGAGTTGGACGAATTTCTTCATATCGGACATTACCTCCGAACTGGAAAGCTGATCCTGAAGCGACTTGAACTTCCCCTGCAGGGAAAGCACCTTCTCTAGTAACGTATTTTCTGCCATAGACTATGTATTCTCCGTGTTGTCTTGCAAACCCGAAAATCTGCAAATCTTACAAATATATATAATATCTGATGAATTATGCGGATTTTTTTTCTTCCATAGGCAGGGGCAGGGGCTCGACGAGTGCCCGAACAGCCACCTGGGCGCAAACGCAACCGAAAACTGCAGGGAGATAAGAAATTGTCCCGACCTGGGATTTCTTGTTGCGGCTCTCCTCATTCACTACGGATTCCGCTCTGGGCAGCTCCGCCGAGAACACGGCCGGAAAACCCTCCCTTATTCCCAGTTTGTGAAGCCGCTTGCGGAGCATATGGGCAAGAGGGCATTGGAATGTGCGGGAGATATCGGACACTCTGACTGCCGTCGCATCGGTTTTAGCACCGCTCCCCATAGAACTGACCATAGGAATGCCGGACCTGAGGCAATACTGGATAAGAGCAATCTTGGGACTGAGAGTGTCAATCGCATCTATCACGAAATCCACTCCAGTGACAAGAACCGCAACATTTTCTTCTGTCACATATTCTTTGACTGCAGTAAGGACAACATCCGGATTGATGTCTTTCAGCCGCGACTCCAGCACTTCCACTTTGTAGAGGCCCACAGTGGAGCGGAGGGCCACAATCTGACGGTTGATGTTGGATTCGGAAACCGTATCGGGATCTATCAGCGTGATATGGCCGACACCGGCACGACATATCATCTCCGCAGCTGCCGCTCCGACTCCGCCGGTTCCCACAACTGCGACTCTGGAGGCAGAAAGCCTTTCCATAGCGGCACGGCCAAGCAGAAGTTCCGTCCTTTCTGTCCAGACAGGCATCAGATGATCAGATTATGATGGTTAAAGCCGCCTCAACAGCGCTCACGAAGTGGATATCTTGCATACTTTTGCTATTTTTGCGTCGCAAATTTAGCAAATTTATGCACAGCAAAGAACAAAAGACCGAAGCCTTCGGGCGTCTTCTCGACATTATGGACAGTCTGAGGGAGAAGTGCCCCTGGAATGCGGAACAGACGATGGAATCAATACGTCCTATGACGGAGGAGGAGGTGTACGAACTCAGCGATGCTATAATCCGGAAAGACAGTGCCGATACCGCAAAGGAAATAGGAGATATGCTCTATCATATGGTCTTCTACGCCCGGATAGCCCAGGAGAAGAACGAATTCGACATAGCCGATGCAATAGACAGAGTATGCGACAAGATGATATTCCGTCATCCTCACGTTTTCGCCGACAATTCCGACAATGGAAATGACAGAACTGACGGAAGCAACGGAACTGACGGGAGCAACGGGAGCAACGGGAGCAGAAAGCTGACTGCCAAAGAGATAGCCGACACTTGGGAATTAGTGAAAGCCAAGGAGAAGGGCGGAAACAAGACCGTACTCTCAGGCATTCCGGACTCTATGCCGGCCATACTGAGAGCGATGTCGATGCAGGAGAAAGCACGTGGTTGCGGCTTCGACTGGGAGAAAAAGGAAGATGTCTGGGCCAAGGTTCACGAAGAGCTCTCAGAAGTGGAGGAGGCCTGCGGCGAAAAGGACCCGATCCATATCGAAGAAGAGTTCGGAGATCTGCTGTTCGCTGTGATTAACGCATCCAGACTCTACGGTGTGGATCCGGAGAAAGCTCTGGGACTCTGTTGCAGCAAATTCCGCAGACGTTTCGGCTATCTGGAAGAGAAAACCATCAAAAAAGGTCTGAGTCTAAAGGAAATGACTCTGGCACAAATGGATGCGATATGGGATGAGGGGAAGTCGAAAGGTCTGTGATGCCTTTCGACTGTTAAAGCTCAATTGACAGGATTCACCTGTTACAACTTTCAGGATTCACCTGTTACAACTCTCTTGACAGAATTCACCTGATTCTGCCACAGGCACGGCCGAAACCTATGACAAGTCTGGCTGTTCCCTCTATTCCCAAAACAGACGAATCTACGCTCAGGTGGTACGAAGCACATTTGCCCCAGTGTCCGAAAGTGAAGAAGTTGTAGAACTCCGCCCTGGCCTTGTCGGTCTTATTTATCACAGATTCGGCTTCTTCCAAAGTCACTCCGTTGGCTTGGGCATATCTCCTGCACCGGAATTCCAAAGGTGCGTGGACAAAGATGTTCAGGGTTTCCATATCCCTGAGGACATAGTCCGATGCCCTCCCCACAAAAATTGCATCACCCTCGGATGCGATTTTCCTTATTGCCTCGCTCTGCAGACGGAACAATTCTCCGTCGTTGATTCCTGAATTCAGTATCCCGTAGCGGTCGGATCCGAGAACCGCCCCCAATCCCCACAGTCTGCGCTTCTCATCGCTGGATCTGAAGAGTTCCGGGCTTATTCCGCTCTGTCTGGCCGCTTCGGTCACGAGTTCATTGTCATATACCTTGATTCCCAACATTTCTCCCAGCGTGTCGGCAAGTTGCCGTCCACCGCTGAAATACTGCCGTCCTACGGTGATTAGTGTATGGTTCTGTGTCATCTGATTGAACTGCCGAGTATGGAAGGGTCATCGCCGTCCTTGAGTTTGCCGAATTTCTTGAACAGGCCCGATATCATTATTGCAGATACTATTATGTTCAGAGTATCTGATATGGGGAAGCTTATCCACACTCCAGTTTCTCCCAGAAACGTCGGGAGCAGATAAATCGGAGGAAGCAGAAACAACAGCTGGCGGCTCAATGAAAGGAACACCGACTTCTTCACCATACCCAGACACTGGAAGAAATTGGAGGTCACCATTCCGAAACCGACAAAGGCGAAGCCGGCATTCATCACCCGCATCCCCTTCACCGCCATATCTGCAAGTTCTCTGTCAGAGGTAAAAGCACCCACCGCAAGTCCGGGAAGGAATTCGGACAGCAGGAAGCACACACCGGTCACCAACACTTCCCATTTTGCAGTGAGTATGAACACTTCCTTGACACGGCTGTACTGTCTGGCTCCGTAATTGTATCCGGCTATGGGCTGAAGTCCCTGATTGAAGCCGAGATTCACCATCGCAAACAGCATTGTGAATCTGTTCACGATTCCATAGGCGCCGATTGCCAGATCGCCGCCGTATTTCTTGAGTTGCTGGTTGATGAACAGAGCGACCAGACAGGCTGCTGAATTCATCAGGAAAGGCCCCACTCCAATAGCCAGCGACTGACGGGCAATCTTCCAGTCAAGCCGGAAAGCAGGCTTGGGGAAATGAATGAAACTCTTCTTGTCGGAAAGATACCTGAGACTGAAAATGAGCGACAGCATCTGGCAGAGTACCGTGGCTATGGCCGCGCCTCTGATGCCCATTCCGAGGACGAATATGAAAACTGGATCAAGCACGGCATTGGCAACCACGGTGAAAAGCGTGAGTCCCATTGCAAGTTTCGGGTTGCCGGAGGCCCTGATAATACCGTTGAATCCGAAATACAGGTGAGTCACTGTGTTGCCGAGCAGGATAATAAGCATATAATCCCTGGCAAAAGTTATGGTATTCTCGCTCGCCCCGAAGAAAAACAATATCGGGTCAAGGAAAACCAAAGTGACGACTGTAAACAGAACACCTATGATGGTATTGAGCGTCAATACATTCCCGAGCACTTTGCCGGCATCGCCGTAGTTCTTCTGGCCCAGCAGCACGGAAATCATCGTCATCGCACCCACTCCTACCAGCGTTCCGAGGGCTACCGAAAGGTTCATAAGGGGGAAAGTGACAGCAAGCCCGGAGATAGCGTAGGAGCCCACATCCTTTATATGCCCGATATAGATGCTGTCCACCATATTGTACAAAGAAGCCGCGGTCTGGGCTATGATGCCCGGAACCGCGTAGGTCTTCAACAGGGTGCTGATCTTCCCCGTACCGAGTTCAAGAGGAGCAAAAGCCATTACTCGGGAGCATCAACAAATATATCGAACCTCAACGGAGAATAGGGAGGAATCGAAGAACCGGAACCGCTCGTGCTGTAACCAAGGCCGGAGTAGAACATACCGATGCCGGATTCTCCGGGGTGCATTTTGGAAATCATATATGCAAATCCATCGATTGTGGTCGAGGATCCCAATGTGATTTCCGAATAGTTCTCGGCAATGGTCACTGAGGTGGAACCATAGGTTTTGCTGTCGCTGTATATTCCGTACAGTTTTGCGGTGTCCTGGATTGTCGTATCGAACACCTTGCCGTTCAGAAGCCGACCTATATAGTTGATTTTGATGGTAGTATCAGACTTGAATGCTTCCTCCGAAGCCGGTTTCCCCGTGCGCACATAATACATTCCGTACTTGAGGGTGTCGGCGGGGGTGAGGGAGAAGTGGCGGGCGGCATAGGCATTGAGGGAATCCACCTCCCAGGCAACAATGTCCTTAATCTGTTCCCGGAACTTGAGAGTATACCGGCCCGGAGTGCCGCTGACCTTGGCCAGATACTCCTCCTCGGTGTCATAGACCTCGGTGCTGTTCAGCCAGCCGGGGATGATGACCTCGCGTACGCCCCCCACAGCCATACCGTCCAGAGCGTCCACAAGTCCAATGTTCATATTGCCCTCACCGCGCAGAAAGATTTCCGGTACATAGGTGGAACTTTCGTCGTATTCCCCCAGTTGTCTGGCCACACGTTCCTCAGAATAATCGGCTATGTTGCCGTGAAGGTCGCAGGCAATGAAATCGATTCTCAGATAAGGATAATCCTCGACGCTTCCGATTGTCTCTCCGGTGCCGCGGGTGTCTTTGAGAATATAAATCCCGTGTCCGACCGGCTTGAGATCCGGATGATAGATGCTCATCCAACTGTCGAAATACATTTTCGCCTCCTTGTTGATTTCAGTACTCGGAGTCTTGGCACAGGATGCGCAGACAAAGGCTGCGGCAAGCAGAAATATCAGATTCTTTTTCATATCGTTTCAGTTTGTGTCCGGAGCGGAGCCATTGTTTGCAGGAATCGTGCCGTCACTTCCTCGATATACGCTTCAGCTTCGGTACGTGAGGGAATATCAGCGGGGAAGAACAGTTTTCCGCCGGCGGCATTCTCGTGTCCTCCGCCGTGGAAAGAATCTCTCGCCAGTGTTGAAGCCGACACACCCTTGCGGCTGCGTACGGATACTCGGAAAAAGCCATCATCCTCCCTGAGAAACAGGCTCATCCGGACACGGGCAATTGAAAGAGGGATGTTCACGAACGCTTCAGTCTCCCCCTCTTCAAGCGAATACCTCTCCCAGTCTTCACGCATTATCACCATATATGCAGCGCCGTCAGGGGTGATTTTCAGTTTTTCAGACAGAAACCCACCCATTGCCCTCACCCTGTTTTCGCGGTATGAGCCGTAGAGTTTCAGCAGCACGGCATCCCTGTCCACACCGGCGGCAAGAAGTCCTGAAGCCATTTCGAAAGTGGAGGGGAAGACAGAATTGGCAAAGTTGTTCGTATCACAGGTCATTCCGGTCAGCAGGGACTCAGCACAAAGGAGAGGAAGACTCGAAGCGGAACGTACACCCGGAAGACTTAGCAGCAGCCAGTAGAGGAGTTCGGATGCAGATGAGGTGCTTACCGTGCTGAATACGAGGTCGAAAGATGCCTCGTCAGGATTCTGGTGATGGTCTATGAGAAGCTTTGATGCAGTGCTTGCGGCAAATGTTTCATACAGTCCGTCCGCCCTGGACGCCGAATTCATATCCATACAAACAAGAAGATCTGCGGACTGGACCAGATTACGGGCCCGCAAAGGCTCAACCGACGCAGTTACGGTCGGAACTTTGCCGAGAAGAAAACCGTAAACAGAGGAAGGAGAGTCAGGGAAAATCACAGTGCACTCTTTGCCCCGCACATCACGAAGATAGCTGCAAAGTGCCGTGCTGCTGCCAATTGCATCGCCATCCGGATGAGAGTGCACAAGTATGCACACCCGATATGCGGCACTGAACATAGCATCAAGCACATCAGTTCCGACAATGGATTCCGGCAATTTTCCCTCTATCATAGTGGAGTGCAAAAATAATAATAATATTGCGTTTGATAAATGTTTTTTCTAACTTTGTGGGGTTTGAAACAAATTATAACACTTATATGAACAAAACATTAAAAACCATCCTTGAAGTCATCCTTTTTCTGGGCATCATCGGTCTGGTATTCGCAATCTACAGCAGTATCATGAAGCCTGTCAACTTCGACAAGCAGACTGAACAGCGCAGTAAAGTTGCAATCCAGAGACTCAAGGACATCCGTACCCTTCAGGTAGCTTTCAAGAGCATCAATGGCAAATTCACGGCAGACGTTGATTCGCTCAAGGATTTCTATGAGAACGGAAAGATGAAGATTATTATGCAGGTAGGTTCCGAGGATGATTCCCTCGCCGTGGCTCACACTGCCGCTGTCAAGAAAGCATCCAAGTCCAAGTTGAGCGGCACCGACCTTTACGCAATGTATCTTGCAGGAGACACGAAACTGGTATTCAGCGTAGAGAATGAAATCGCAGTCAAGGATACACTGTTCAACGGACGTGAGGATTTCGCCATCGACTCCCTCAAGACCATCCCGTTCTCCGGTGGCGAGCCTATTCAGATGGACGCAGAAGTCAGAATGGTATCAGGCGTTCAGGTTCCCCTTTTCGAGGCCAGAATACCTTACAAACTCCTCCTCAAAGGAATGGATAACCAGCTCCGTATCAATCTTGACGCCAAGATGAGAAAAATGAACAGATACGAAGGTCTCCAGGTGGGAAGCATCACTGCTCCTAACAACAACGCTGGAAACTGGGAGTAGTGTTCACTCTTGTCCCCTCCGGTTTTTTCAACCCTTCAGTGGAGCGTGAGACTCTGACTGAAGTTGTGGAGTTGAAGGAAACGGACTCAGTAAAACATAGGGAAATCCCGCAATATGACGCTGTCCTCATCTACAACGAAGATGAGGACAGTTCAGTCTCGGACGGAAGTCTGATGTTCGAAATGCTCAGGCAACTTCCTGACTGCAAGGAATATAACAAAATAATATGCTGTATCAGCGGAGGATTCCTTCTGCTCGCAATTGCACAGGGCAAGAGTCTGTTGCTCGCAAACGCATACAGGGCCTCAGATTTCACGACAGCGGAATACTGGATTTTCCTTGCTATGAAATCTCTCCAGTTGAACCCTGAAGTTTCCACCGTCTGTTGGAAGGGAGAACTTGAGGCGGAGGACGAAATGTCGTTATACCGATATTTCAAAGCAGTTGACCGAATATGAGGATAATAGGCGGAGTACTGAAGGGCAAGACAGTCAATCCTCCCGCAAACTACAGGGCAAGACCGACAACAGACTTCGCCAGAGAGGCTCTATTCAACATCCTCGACAGCGAGTACGAATTTGACGATCTGAAGGTTCTGGACCTGTTCGGAGGCACTGGTGCAGTTTCGTACGAATTCGCTTCACGTGGGGCAGGCAGAGTCTGGTGCGTGGAAATGTCCAGAGAAAACGCCGCATTCATCAAGTCCGAAGCATCAAGGCTGGGGCTGAAGAACGTTACAGCAGTACATAGCAATGTATTTGATTTTCTTCCTATCTGCCACGAAAAATTCGACATAGTGTTCGCTGACCCTCCGTATGCGATAGAAGGCTTGGGAGGCATACCCGACAAGGTATTCGATGCGAACATACTGCATCCCGGAGCATATTTCATTCTTGAGCACGGATCGGAACATTCATTCTCAAATCACAGGTATTTCAAGAAAGAAAAGGTTTACGGCCGGGTGCATTTCACATTTTTTGAAAATTCATAACAATCAACCAATATGGCACTTATTGACAATATTATCGCACGCGCACAATCGAACAAGCAGCGCATCGTTCTCCCCGAATCGCTCGAGGAGCGTACAATCAAAGCCGCTGATACTGCACTTGCAGACGGTCTTGCAGACATAATACTCATAGGTTCAAAAGACGAGATTTTTGCAAAAGCAAATGAGTTGGGGCTCAAGCACATAGACAAGGCCACCATAATTGACCCCGCTACAAGTGAAAAGACGGAAGAATATGCCAATCTGCTCTACGAACTCAGGAAGAGTAAGGGAATGACCCTCGAGCAGGCAAGAGAAACAGCAAAGAACCCTCTTTATTTCGGTTGCCTCATAATAAAGAGCGGAGACGCTGACGGACAGATCAGCGGAGCACTTTCCACAACAGGAGATACTCTGCGCCCTGCCCTTCAGATTATCAAATGTGCTCCTGGAATCAGCTGTGTAAGCGGAGCTATGCTTATGATTACTCAGACGCCTCAGTATGGTGAGAACGGAGTACTCGTAATCGGTGATGTAGCCGTAACACCATCTCCAGATGCCAGCCAACTGGCACAGATAGCAGTATGTACTGCACAAACAGCTAAAAGCGTAGCCGGATTCGAGGATCCGAGAGTGGCTATGCTTTCATTCTCAACCAAGGGTTCTGCAAAACACGAGGTCGTTGACAAAGTGGTGGAAGCGACCAGACTTGCAAAGGAACTTGCTCCTGATCTCCATATAGACGGCGAACTCCAGGCCGATGCCGCACTGGTTCCTTCGGTCGCATCCAAGAAAGCACCTTCATCAGAAATCGCCGGGAAAGCAAATGTTCTGGTATTCCCTAATCTCGAAGCCGGAAATATTGGCTACAAACTTGTTCAGAGACTTGGCAATGCTGATGCAATCGGCCCAATTCTTCAGGGAATCGCACGTCCGGTGAATGACCTCAGCCGAGGATGTTCCGTGGATGATATCTATAAAATGATTGCCATCACCGCCTGCCAGGCAATGAAGTGATAGCTCAATCGATGAAAACTAATCATTTGCAAACATCCGTGTTCCAAATGATTAGTTTGTGTTACGATTCATTGAAGCGAAATAAATAAGTTGGTAAAGATTG
>DCIN01000052.1:33014-35587 GCA_002315815.1 Bacteroidales bacterium UBA1725
TTATTTTTTGAGATTTACTTAATATCGCAATCTTTGCAACGTGACTTGTTTGTGCACAAAAAGAATAACCGTAGCGGCATTCTGAGCGATATACACCGGGGAGATTGCACGGCTTGAGGTCAACGCCCGTCGCTGAATGGAAGATTGCGGCAGACGGCATTCAAACACCTCGTGCCTGCCGTCATTCACGGAAACGCCGGGATAGGCGACCGCCGTCGATTCAGCTCTCTGTCAATCGGGAACAAAACGAACTAAAACGTTCCCAAAATGAAGCAGAAATGAGCAAATGGGAACAAAAACGCAGAAAACGTTCCCATTTATTAGGTAAAATATGCTTCTGATGCAGAAAGCTTCAATTTGAAGCCGAAAGAGTAGCAGAGATATCGGAAAGCGGGAGCCGGTACATCGTCCTCTCACCGAGACGGTGAAAATATATGTATTCATCCGATAAATTCATACTATGATACGGTCCGTCCAATTGAAGAATGCCCTTGACGTTGCAGTCCCAGTCGAGAACAATCAGTTTAGGGATAAATGGTTTTCCAATCTCCGTACCGCGAAAAAGTGTATATATTCTATCCTCGTCAGAACATAATGCGGTAAAGCACTCGACAGGCTTCGTTATGCTCATTTTTATATCCTTGCCAAAGCGTATTCCCCGGATATCACCACTGTTGCTGTCCAGAAAGGCAACCTGTGGAGTCAGATAATGGGTAAAGAAAACCTGCCCCGTTTTTCTGTTTGACGTAAAGTCAATGGACAAAATATTCTGAATACTGACTTTCATATAAGGTTTCTCTTCCAGTGGAATTGTCCCGAAGGGGTGATAGTCTGCAAGATGATGCCCGTCATTCAGGTCAAAAACAGAAAAATACGGTGATCCGAAGAGTTTTGTGGGAGTGTCCACTTGCAAATCCAGACAAATCACTTTATCCTGAAGTGTCACACTACTCTTACATTTGAAGAAATCAGTTCCCGTGAATTTCACAGACCTTTCTATTATGGTTCTGTGCTGTTTCAGACTTTCCACAAGATTGACCTGAAAATATGTAGCTTTTTCGCCGTCTACAATATGTGCACAGCCCCCATAAATATCGAAGAAGGGTGAAGGCAAAAGCATTTCTTCAGGACCTCTACCCCTTCGGCATACTGTGGATATAGATTCTCCGGATTTCGCATCCGAAAAGGAAAAGAATGTTTCTTCAGTAGGGTAATAGTTTAATATCACCGTGTCTCCCAGCATATGGTAAAAACTGTGAAAATCCTCAAGTTCCAAGAATTTCTCAGGTGACAGAGTTCCTGTGACTTCAGGCATATCGACAATATCCACAGGATAATTAAAGATTGACTTCTCGTCAATACTATGGCAGGCTTGGAACAAAACCAGGCCTGCCATAACAAAAAGGCAACAATCAGTTTTTATTTCAGACATACCATACGATCTTCAGAAGGGATGCCAAATGAATCATAGCAAAGACTGACATTTCGCTCGTCGGTAAAAGGATTGCAAAAATTGTCAAATGTCGTTTTTGTTAAATCACCATAAAAGTTGTTAACAATGCAAGGTGTAATTGTATATTCTTCAGCATATACAATCGACTCGACATTCTTGTCAAGGAAAGATTTGTCGGATGACACGGTTCTGAACAATAATACAGAAGATACAGTTGCCAAAATGACAGTTGTTGCGATAACGGTATTCTTTATTCGTTTCATAAAGTAAAATGTTGTTGTAAATTAATGACGTGGAATAATCAGTTGAATATATCCATATCCAGAGTATACAGGTGACTTGAATCGACGGACTTGACAAGATACATTGTCCCATCGCAAATCTGAAATTCCGTATATAATGCGTCCAGTTCGTAGCATCCCTCTATATCCCCATCAAGGTTCATCTTAAGAATCTGGGAACGAAAATATTCAAATTCACCATCCACATCCGTGACGGCAAGGGACACAAGGACCGCTATGTTCCCTTCTCCAAGAATATGCAGAAGGTGATGGTTGCATACTTGAGGGCATACCGCCCACAGGAATATGTCTTCGAAAATGAGAAAGGCAAGCCGAAGGGTGAGAACTGGCCGTCCAAGGTGTTGGCTGAGGCAGTAGAAAGGACGGCTATCACCAAACACGTGAACTGCCATGTGCTCCGCCACTGTTACGCTACGCACCTGCTGGAGTTCGGTCTTGACATCCGCCATATCCAGAAATGGCTGGGTCACAAGCGACTGGAGACTACTGCTGGATATCTGAACATAGTTGAAACCCACTACGACCAGCGGTACACCGCTCCCACTGACCTCATCTTCCCTGTGAAGGCCTGATGGAGCGCGGCATCAGTCTGGCCATCGAAAGGTTCGGTCAGTGCTGGTCCCGACAATACAGTCCAACTCCACACGTCTTGAAAGTGCTCAGTCACATCCGCGACTGCCGCACCGAGGCCATGGGAGGACGCCTGATGGTATGTCCCGAATGCGGGGCCGTACATCATGCGTGGAACAGCTGCCGCGACCGCCACTGTCCAAACTGCCAGAGTGCTCCGAGGGAAGCGTGGCTTCTCTCGCGCAAGG
>DCIN01000015.1:0-4433 GCA_002315815.1 Bacteroidales bacterium UBA1725
TGTTGTCCGTCTTCAAATTTGGTTAGGGGCGTTAAACAAATGAGTTTTGTCAGCTGGCAAGAGTCTTCGGATTTCGGAAACAAGTTAGCTTGTTATTGGCGACGAAAACAATGAGTTTTGACCGCCATATCAAAATGAACATCCGGAGGCTTGTTCCAGTTGTGCCTTGCACACGAAACTGTTGCAACAAGCTTCGGTATAAGCCTGCATGACATTAAGATAAGTCTGCTGTGCAGACAACAGTTCCATAAGGCTGCTCTCTCCTTTCAAATATCCGGCTTTGCGGCTGTCAAGAATGTTGCGTGCGTCGTCCAGTATGGACTCATGGTACTGATCCTTCACTGCTTTTGCGGCCATCAGGGAATTGTAAGCCTGGACAACCTCGGAACGAACCTTTTGGCGGGCTGCTTCCAGATAGTACTCGCTTTGCCTGATTTCGGACTGCGCCACGTTTATCTCTCCCTTGTTCAGGCTCGAGAACTTCAGAGGAATGCATACACCGACCGTAATGCCGTTGAAACGTGGGGCAGGAGCAATCTCGTTGCGGACTTCCGTATTATAGGAATAGCCCAGGTTAATGCCCATTTCAAATGCTCTTGAAGCCCGTACCAGTTTCAGATTGTTCTCCGAAAGCGTCTTTGAAAACTCTGCAGCCTTCAGGTCGGCGCGGTTTGACTGAGCCATGGCAATGATTTCAGATTCAGCGGGAATAAGGCCGACACCAGGCAGATCACCTTCAAGAGAGCTGACGGGTTCACCACCACAGAACAGCGACACTGCATCCAGGGCATTGAGATATTCTGCCTGCATCTTGAGCAGTTCTCCTTTCATCGTCTGAGCTTCCAGACGGCTTTGAAGAGCATCCGAGCGGCCTATATCTCCCACAATGAAACGCAGGCTGTCGCTTCTCGCTATCTGTATCATACCGTTTACGGATTCTTCAAGAACCGCACAGTTTTCACGAAGTCTCCAGGCCTCAGCCCAGACCTCAGCTGCTTCCAGCCTCAGATTGGCCAGATATGCCGATACCGATGCCTCGGTTATGTCCTTCTCACTCTGCGCCACGGCAATGCGTGCTCTGCGGACTCTTGCCAGATCAGGATTAATGCTCATCTCCGCTTCGACAGACTGACCCATCTGAAGATTCCAGTCCTGATTGTTCCCATATGAGACAGACAACTCCGGATCATTGAAAACCTTCGCCGCTTCCATGGAAGCCGTCGCTTTGTCTATGTTATATTTTTCGGCAATATAAAGGACATTCTTTTCCGCCACAAGATTATAATATCTGTCATATGTCATCGGCTGCGCCATTGAAGGGATGACAGCAAGTACGAGCACACCTATGCTAATAGTCTTCTTCATCTTTATTCAAATGTTTTCTGTCGTGGAATTGCTCCATCTTGTAATACAGGACAGGCAGTATGTATAACGTGATAATCGTTGAGAACAGGAGTCCGTACACAATCACGGTGGCAAGAGGTCTCTGCACATCGGAACCAATTCCGGAAGCCATTGATGCAGGCAGCAGGCCAAGCACGGCAACGGTGGCGGTCATCAGTACGGGACGGAATCTATGGGCGGCTCCGTTCACTACGGCATCCTTGAGAGGAGTACCGTCCTTGCGCAAGTCATTGATATGGGATATCATTATTACGCCGTTCTGAATCGTGAGGCCGAACAAGGCGATGAACCCGACCGCAGAGGAGATGTTGAATGTCATTCCCCGTACTGTAAGGGCAGCCAGACCGCCGAAAAGAGCCATAGGCAACAGTGCAATCAGCAGACCGGCCTGGCGGAACTTCCCGAATGCACCGAACAGCAGCAGGAACATCAGGAGAATCACGAACGGGATAATGACCAGAAGCCTTCTGTATGCCCTATTCTGGTTCTCGAACTGACCGTCCCAACGTATCTGCTTTTCCGTATGGTCGAAAACGACGGACTGGTCAATCCTCTCTTGTGCTTCAGCCAGGAACGAGGTCAGGTCCCTTCCCCTGAGGTTCAGCCTGACGGTGAGATATCGTTTGCCCATTTCCCTCATAATGGAACTTGCGCCCAGGGAAGTCTCGATTCTCGCTACGGAAGACAGCGGTATGGATGCACCGCTGGAAGAAGTGAGCATCAGATTCCCAATCTGCTCCGGTGTGCTCCTCGATGACTCGGTGTAACGGCATGTTACATCATATACACGGCTCCCTATGAACACCTGGGAGACGGCCTTGCCTCCGATTGCGACTTCTATGAGATCCGCTACATCCGCCACATTCAAACCGTATTGCGCAATTCTGGCACGGTCGGCGGTTATTTTTAGCTGCGGCAGTGGCGGCTCCTGGTCAATGACGACATCCGCTGCTCCGGGTATTCTGCTGACGACATCAAGCACCTGGGTGGCAAGCTCTCTGGTCTTGACAAGATCCTCACCATAAATCTTGATTGCAAGATCGGAGTGAGAGCCGGCCATCTGGTCCATGACCATATCTATGATCGGTTGAGAGAATCCGACTTTGTATCCCGGCATCCCGGCAACTTTCTCTCCCATCGCGGCAACCAGGGCTTCCTTGTCCCTTCCGGTCTTCCACTCCTTATATGGTTTGAGACCGACACTGCACTCAATGTGAGATGGAGAGAATGCCTCCGTGCCTTCATCATCACGGCCGACCTGGGTCATCACATAGGAGACTTCGGGGAACTGCTTGAGGACATAGCGCAGGGAATCGGCCATCTGAGCGGAACGGTTCAGCGATATGCCCGGAGGAGTCTGCACCTGGATCCAGATACCACCTTCGTCCAATGTTGGCAGGAAATCCTTGCCGACTACGACAGCCAGCACAGCAACCATTCCAAGGACTGCGGTTATCACACCAAAGACCCATTTCGGTCTTTCAATGGTCTTGGATGTACGCTCCTTGTATTTGACGATAAGTTTTTCTATGAACTTGTTGTGGAACACCTTCTGCGGCTTCCTGTACACGGCATACGCCATTCCTGGTATGAGAATCAGTGCGACCAGAAGCGCCCCCACCAAGGCATAGCCGACCGTGAAGGCCATAGGAGTGAACATCTTCTTCTCGATGCTCTGGAAAGTGAACAGAGGAAGGTAGGCCGTGATGATGATGAGCGTGGAGAAGAATACAGGTTTCGCCACCTGCCTCACACGCCGGGCGACATCCTTTCCTTGCAGCTTGCTGTCAGGATCGTCCTCCCTCTTCTTAAGTATGGTCTCCATCATCACGATTGCGCCATCCACGAGAATTCCGAAATCAATAGCACCCAGCGACAGCAGGTTTGCAGGGATGCCCGTGAAGTGCATCAGGATGAATGCTATAAGCAGGGAAATCGGGATGGTTATGGCTACCAGGACGGCACTTTTGATGCTTCCGAGAAAAAGGAGAAGGACTCCCACCACCAGCAGCATGCCGAAAAGCAGAGTGTGGGATACGGTATCCAGAGTTGCATTCACCAGATTGGTTCTGTCAAGGACCGGATAAATCTGCACGCCAACAGGAAGGACATCAGAATTCAGCTCATCTACAGCGGAATGAACCAGGTCAAGTACTTCGGACGGATTCTGATAACGGAGAATCTGTACTATGCCTTCCACTCCGTCCGGGTAATCGGTCGTATCGTCTAAATACCCAAGAATTCCTTTGCGCTCGAGATTGCCATAGCGTAGAGTGCCCAGATCCCCCAGATAAACAGGCGTCCCCTGCACGTTCCTGACCACGATGCTCTCCATATCCTTCAGATCGGCGATCAGCCCTTCCGCCCTGACCACGAAGCTTTGATCGCCGCGTACAAGCGTACTTCCACCTGCGTTGGAGTTGTTCAGATTGATGGACTCTTCCACTTCAGAAAGAGAAATACCGTATTTCGAAAGCTTGTCAGGATCTATTTCAAGCTGGTATTGTGTGGTGATTCCGCCATAATTACTGACGGATGCGACTCCTGATATCTGAGTCAGGCGGGGGATTACCACCCATTTGTTCAAATCCGTAAGCTCTCGCAACGAGTGATTGTCGCTCTTCAGGATATATCTGAAGACCTCACCGGTAGGAGATGTGAGGGGATTCAGCTCCGGTGCGGCATCAAACGGAAGGTCCACTTCGTCTATGCATTCGCGGACACGTTGCCTGGCCCAGTAATCTTCTGTCCCGTCCTGAAACACCAGCATAATGGTGGAAATTCCGAAGGTGTTGGTGCTGCGCATCATCTTTAGCGATGGCAGACCGTTGAGCGAACGTTCAAGGGGGATTGTGATCTGCTGCTCCATTTCTTCCGCAGCGAGCCCTGGAACCTGGGTCACAACCTGCACGGTAGTGTCTGCGATATCCGGATATGCGTCAAGTGCAAGCTGCGTCCAGGCATAAATGCCGAATGCACATACAAGAAGGAAGACGGCGGCTACCAGCCACCGGCGTCTCAGAATAAGG
>DCIN01000015.1:4489-6402 GCA_002315815.1 Bacteroidales bacterium UBA1725
ACGATTCTGTCTCCCGGATGAAGACCATCGACAATATGTACCTTGGTATTGTCATCATTGGATTCACCCACGGTGACCTTGCGGCGCAGGAAGATATTGCCTGTGTCCGATGCTGCCATATAGACATAGCTCGACTTTTCTCCCTGGAATATTGCCGTTGAAGGGACCACGATTGCATCTTCAGGCTCGGAGATGAAATGTGCGGAGACATACATCCCGTGCTTGAGCTTGAGCTCGGTGTTGTCACAGGCGACTATTACCTGCACAGAGCGTGTCTGCTCGTCCACAAGGTTGCCTATGTTGAGCACCTTTCCTGCAATCGGGCAGTCGGGTTCCGCTTCCGTGAAGATTTCCACGCTGCCGCCTTTGGTCACGCGGCCGATGAAGCGTTCCTTGACCTGAGCCGTTATCCAGACACGGCCGAGGTCCGCCAGTGTCAGCAGAGCCTCGCTGTCGGCCTTGATGAATGACCCTGGAATGATGTTGCAGCGGACTACTTCTCCGCTGATTGGCGCAACAATGCGCATTGCCTGTCCTGGCTCCATACCGGACGGATTCATCCCGTATGCCCTGAATGCGGCTTCAGATGCGGATTTCTCCTGACGGGCGTTCTCAAATTCCGTATATGCTTCTTCCAGTTCCCTCTCTGAAACTACACCTGCTTCCTTAAGCGCTTTCTTGCGCTGGTAGGAGGACTTGGCAGTCTCATATATGCGGAGGTTCTGGAAATACTGCTTGCTCGCCTCAAAGAAATCGGGAGATGAGACTTCGAAAAGAGTCTGTCCTGCATGAACACGGCTCCCTAGCATAACCTTCGACGTCGTTATGCGCCCGTCGAACGGCACTCCGACTTCAGCATAGTGTCCCATCTCTGCCTGGACCGTCCCGACAGTGCGGAATTCGCTGCTGAAAGGTTCCTTTACGAGTATTTCGGTTGATATTCTGGACAGGATTGGAGAGTCCGCACTTACTGTCACGGCATCCCCTTGATATGTTATTTCCTGCTTTGTCTTCTCGCCAGATTCTTTACACGAGGAGAGAAGAAGGCATGCCATCGCAATGGCATAGTATGTCTTTTTCATTGTGATTATTCTTTAATTGAACACTATTATCCCTTGAAAGGGCCACTGAAAACAATCAGCAGCTTGCGGGAGGTGCCCTTAAAGAATAAGAGAAAATGACTCCGGAGAAGACAACTTCAGTGCTGTTGCCCATATTCTCCGGGCAGGAAAAGCCAGGAACGGCATCAGGAATTGACAGTTCAGCTGATTCCAGAAAATCGGCCGAATCTATCAAGCTTATCAGAAGTATCTGATTCGCGGTATGAGAATGTCCCGGAATGTTGAAGGGATGCGAATGGACGAGTTTGTAATCCGCAAGTTGGTGGGTATGATAGAAGAAGTTCGTGGACGCGAAAAAGAATGCGTACACAAGTATCAGGAAGAGTCCTGTATATTTTCTAAACTTCATCATCCAACCGCAAAAATACGAAAAAAACGAAAAGAGCTCAAAATTTATGATCAGTTAGGGCTTTGGCTCTCTTTTGAGGGTTTGACGGGAACCAGCCTTTGGCTACTCTCTTTTCCTGTTGGAACAGTTCCAGTATCGACCAGAAACAGCTGAAGCCTATGACGCCCAATATCGCCGAAATAACGCCATCGGACAGAAGCGATGCAATGCAGAATCCCAGTCCGACAACTGCGAACAGCCACCAGCATCCTTTTCCCCAATGATATTCAGCTTTGATTACTATAGGATGGAACAATCCTATTATCAAGAATGCAGATGCGCCAAGTATGATTCCTGTCCAGTCCATAAATTACAATTTATCTGGATAAAGATAGCAAATAATCCCTTAAATACATTGCATTATCTGCAGAAAGCCCATCTTTCATCCGACACCAAACTTATAG
>DCIN01000043.1:0-5117 GCA_002315815.1 Bacteroidales bacterium UBA1725
GAAATTTGGCGGCTTCGGATATAGACAAGAGAACTTTTTCTGTGAGAACCTGCCGTTCAGCCTGCTTTGATGCTATAGTAGTGCGGGCGAGTGCAAGCCGGTGTTTTGCTTCGTTGTCATGTTTGCGCAGGCATTCCGGGCTACAGTATTCCTTTCTGGATGCTGTCGTTTGAAATGGTTTTCCGCACTGCGGACAGATAAGTGTTACGGCCGTTGCTCTCATTTTCTACAAGTCTTTCCCCTAAGATTCCCGTTCGTCCATTTGTGAGTGCCATTTTCTGTAAAGCACTGTAAAATGGTGTAAAATACTACACAATGGAGGTTATTTCATTTATCCTTGTACCACTCGTGGTACAAATGTGGTACAAAAATAGACAAAAAATCGAGAAATAACAATAAATAACGAAAAATTAGCCACCTTTGTAAAGTGGCTAATAATAGATAGTTATATGTGTTTTCTTATTGTTTCGTTAGAGGTATTTTCTAACTTCTATTTCCCGATGCAGAACCTTGAGAAGACAAGGTCGGTGACAGACTTGAAATCAATGGCATCACGGTCGCCGAAAATTGAATTCAGCTCACGGACAGCAGAGCGGAGGTCTTCCGCGACGAGGTCCGAAGGGAGCGAGGAGCCAAGACCGGAGCGAACAGCTTGAAGTGAATCCGAGGCCCGGACCAGAGCCTCATAGTGACGGAGGTTTGTGACAACTGTACCACAATCGGAGAGTCTGCCGGCCTGCGATGCCGAAATCGCTCTTTTGAGTTCTTCGAGCCCCCGGCCTGTTTTTGCTGAAATACCAAGGGTACCTTCAACAGCTGGAGCAAGGTCTGTCTTGTTGCTTACGCGTATGCAAGTCTGTCGCGGAGAAATACGTTGTTCGACAATTGTTCTTACAGAATCCGGCACAGATGCAGATGCAGTCGAAGCATCAGTCAGTTCTATGACAACGTCTGCTTTCTCCAGTTGGGCAAGGGCTCTGGAAATCCCTATTCTTTCTATCTCGTCCTTGCTTTCCCTGATGCCGGCGGTGTCGATGAACCTGTATAGAATGCCGTCTATGGTGACGGTTTCCTCCACGGTATCTCTGGTCGTTCCGGCTATGTCGGATACAATAGCTCTTTCTTCGCCAACCAGAGCATTGAGCAAAGTACTTTTGCCGGAATTCACATCTCCCACGATTGCTACAGGTACGCCGTTTTTGATGGCATTCCCGGCCTTGAAAGAATCCGAAAGCCTGACAATATGATCAAGTGCATCATCAAGGAGCGAGGAAAGCTGGGTTCTGTCTGCAAATTCGACATCCTCCTCGCTGAAATCAAGTTCCAACTCAAGCAGAGCAGTCAGTTCAAGCAGACCGTCACGGATGAGGCGGAGTTCAGCGGAATACTCCCCTTTCAATTGGTTCATCGCCAGCCTGTGCGCTTCTCTGGAACCGGAAGCAATCAGATCGGCAACTGCCTCTGCCTGGGCCAAATCCATCTTCCCGTTCACGAAAGCTCTGCGGCTGAACTCTCCAGGTTCTGCCATTCTGGCACCGGCCTCTACCAAAAGTCGGAGAAGTTCCTGTACAATATACACGGATGCGTGGCAACTGACTTCGGCAGAATCCTCCCCTGTATACGAATGAGGAGAACGGAATATTCCGACCACAACTTCGTCAAGATTATCTCCTGCCGTTCCGTATTTGAGAATGTAACCTTTGGATTCCGAGGCGGTTCCACTGCGGAAATGCACGACTTTGTCAATAATTTGCAGTGTATCGGGGCCACTGACCCTGATTATTGTGATTGCACCCGCACCCGGCACTGTGGCCGGCGCACAGATTGTGTCGTCAAAAGCAGTCATCGGATGCCGTTTTATCCATTCAGAGACTGCTTCCGCCTATGAATCCCCGAAGCAAAGACGTAGCGGGGACATCCTTGTCCGAAACCGGAGTAAAGTAGTGAAGGAATTTCAAAAGCCTGTGAGCTTCGCTGTATTCCTTGCAGTTTCTGGGGACAGTAGCAAGAATCTGCTCTGCGTGGGGACGGAGAACGGCGAACTCGACAAGGTAGGCCGAATTGAAAAGCACATCGGCATTTTCCTGATATGGATAAATCCATTTACCCTCTGCACTCCTGACATTGGGCCAGGCGCTGATTGTCTGAAGTGCCGAAAAAGCACCCTTGTTATAGTCACGGACAATTCGTCTGAGAAGCCTGTTGTCGCTTGTGGGTATACAGTTGTGATTGTCCAGCGGAATCGAAGTAATGGTATTTATGAAAATGCCGAATTTTTCGTTATCGGGAATTTTGCACGTAAGCGCGGGGTTGAGTGCGTGTATGCCTTCAATTAGAAGAACACTCCCCTCTCCCAACTTCAGTTTCTTTCCTTTGTACTCTCGGAGACCAGTGACAAAGTTGTACTCAGGCACGGAAACTTCCTCACCAGACAGAAGACGTAACACATCATTCTGGAGCATTTCGTGATCCACAGTGTCGAAGTTGTCGAAATCGTAACTCCCGTCAGGAAGCAACGGAGTCTCTACCCTGTTCACAAAATAATCATCTGTGGAGAACGAAAGCGGATGAAGTCCGCAGGCCTTGAGCTGTATGCTCAAACGCTTGCAGAATGTCGATTTGCCGCTGCTGGTAGGTCCCGTGATCAGAACAAGTCTGATACTCCCGCTACGGTATTTACGGTCTATCTCCTCCGCTATCTGGACTATCTTCTTTTCCTGAAGGGCCTCGGCAATTTGAATCAGATCCGGAGCATCACCCTTAAGGCATCTGCAGTTCACGTCACCGACAGTCTCCAGTCCCATTATCCTGTTCCATTGCAAATCTTCGTTCATCACTTCGAAAGTCTTGGGCTGACTGAGCATCGGAGCCAGTTCGGAAGGATGTTTCCTGTCAGGTACCCTCAGCAGGAAGCCTTCGTGAAAACTGATAAGTCCCCAGACTTTGAGATAGGATGTGGACGGGACAAGCGCATCATAGAAATAATCGGCCGCATCACCCAAAGTATAATAGTCGATATAGATGTTGCCTGTGGTTTCGAGAAGCTTCACCTTGTCGCCGTAGCCTTCTTTTCCAAAAACATCCAACGCTTCCTGCATTGGAACTTCGTGTCTGCGGAAGGGAATGTCGGCTTCGACCATAGCCTGCATCGCCGAAACCAGCGATTCAAGGTCGGAGACACCGGCTCTGGTTCCGTCACTCTTGGTGATGGTGCAGTAATATCCCTTGGACACCGGCCTGCGAAAAGTAATCTTGCTTCCCGGGAAAAGGTCTCTGCTGGCCTTCACGAGCAGAAAGCACAGTGACCGGCAGTAACACCCTCTTCCCGAATATGAACTGTAGTCAAGGAACTCGACATCACGATTGTTGAAAACCTTGAATTTGAGTCCACGAACGACATTGTTGACCTTGGCGGCCAGTATTAAGCCGGACTTGTCATAACCGAAGGCGGGAAGCATTTCGAGCAAAGTGGTTCCCTCCTGAAATTCAAGCGTCTGACCCGAATTCAGACAACGTATCCTGAGCATTTCCGGTATCCGCTAGAAATTGTCGTAGTATTTGGATTCTCTCGGAGAGAGCTTGTTCATATTGTCAAGCAGGTCACGATTGGACTTGTATTCATCCATAAGCTGGGTCATAAAGTTCATCGCCTCGGTGGGATTCATATCGGCAAGCAGTTTGCGGAGTATCCATATACGATTGGCTGTGCTCTTGTCAAGAAGAAGATCATCACGTCTGGTTCCGGAAAGCAGTATGTTCACAGCAGGGAAGATACGCCTGTTGGCAAGGGTTCTGTCGAGCTGAATTTCAGAGTTGCCCGTACCCTTGAACTCTTCATATACTATGTCATCCTGCTTGCTTCCTGTCTCTGTAAGAGCAGTGGCGAGTATGGTCAGCGAACCGCCACCTTCGATATTACGCGCAGCTCCGAAGAAACGCTTTGGTTTCTGCAGCGCATTGGCGTCGATACCACCGGTGAGAACCTTGCCGGATGCCGGCTGCACGGTATTGAAAGCTCTGCCCAGACGTGTGATGGAATCGAGCATTATCACGACGTCGTGGCCGCACTCTACAAGCCGACGTGCTTTCTCTATGACCATATTGGCAACCTTGACGTGGTGTTCGGCAGGTTCATCGAAGGTGGAAGCCACCACCTCCGCCTTCACGCTGCGTTGCATATCGGTGACCTCCTCAGGACGTTCATCGATAAGAAGCACTATCATATACACCTCGGGATGATTGTCGGCAATCGCATTGGCAAGAGATTTCAAAAGCATTGTCTTTCCGGTCTTGGGCTGGGCGACAATCAGCATTCGCTGACCCTTTCCGATGGGAGCGAACATATCCACTATGCGACAGGACGGATCCTTCTCGTGACCGTTGCCAAGAATATTGAATTTCTCTTCCGGGAAAAGGGGCGTAAGAAAATCGAAAGGAACACGGTCACGGATAAATTCCGGCGTGCGTCCATTGACCATCTTGATTCTGACGAGAGGGAAATACTTGTCACCTTCACGCGGCGGACGAATCTCTCCGGTTACAGTGTCTCCGGACTTGAGCGCATTCTGCTTGACCTGTTGCTGTGAAACGTAAATATCATCGGGAGAATTGAGATAATTGTAGTCCGATGAACGAAGGAAACCATACCCGTCAGGCATTATCTCGAGTACACCAGTAGCCTCAACAGTGCCCTCATATTCAGGAAAACGAGGACGTTGCTGGCCCTGTTGCCCCTGTTGCCCCTGCTGGACTTGCTGACCCTGCTGGCCCTGCTGGCCCTGCTGATTTTCCTGATTCTGGAGCTGTCCGCGACGTTTCTCAAAACGCGGTTTGCGATGATGTCCCTGCTCCGGAATAATCCCTGAAGTTTCAGTCATAGAATCATCAACTGGAATAACTTGCGAGGCCATCTGATCCTGCTGATCCTGCTGATTCTGCTGCTGATTCTGCTGCTGATTCTGCTGTTCATTCTGCTTTTCAACACGAGACTCATCAGGCTGCTCTACCAGTTGAGTTCCCGCCGGGTCAAGCTGTTTTACCAACTGCTTTCCGCCTCGTTTCCCGGCCTGTTTCTCAACCCGAGTTTCATTCTTTACATCAGACTGGACCTCAGACTG
>DCIN01000043.1:5153-22747 GCA_002315815.1 Bacteroidales bacterium UBA1725
AACATCAGACTGAACATCAGACTGATTCACTCTTTGTCTGTTTCTCAGCTTTCTTTCCGCTTTTGCTTTGACATTTTCATCAAGTGCTGTATTGGGCTCGGCATCAAGCACGGACTCTACATCAGGTTCAAGCACGGAATCCTGCCGCTTTGGCTTTCTGCCACGCTTGTGGGAAGTATTCGATTCAGGAATGACAAGCTGTACTGAATCCGATTTGGCCTCAGACTTATTCTCGGACTTATTCTCAGGCTTATTCTCAGACTTGACATCCACCTTGACATCGGGTACGGAATTCTTGGACTCCGGTGCAGCAGTTCTTCCGGGATTGTTCTTGCGTGGACGGCCTCTTCTCTGCTTCTCCGGAATGGGTTTCTGTGATTCCTCCAGAGCTTCTGCGTCCAGAATAGCGAATGCAAGATTCTCGTTGTCAAGTTTTTTAGTTTTGATTTGATGTTCGTTTGCAATAGTTTCGAGCTGTTCTCTGCTCATTTTGCTAAGCTCGAAAAGGCTGTGTGGCATAATATTGAATAGGAATTAATACTGTTCCAAAACAGGGGAATAATACGATTCCGAAGAAAGGTTTCCAGAAAATGGGATGCAAATATAATGAATTATTTCAATTTGACCATCAGTTTCACGAAAAAGAGGGTGACTATCAGTCTTTCGACTTTTTAGTCACCCTCATCTTTGTGGAGCTGGGCGGACTCGAACCGCCGTCCAAACACCGTACCGAAAAGCTTTCTACACGTTTATTCTTCCTTCATTTTTCGATCTGCGCCTGCCGGAAGACGGGCCAGCGCAAACTTATCCTCTGAGTCTTGGCGGAACATAGAGGCATCTGTCCCGTGCATCCGGTTTGAATGATACCCCTTGGCCCAGGCATAACCGGCATAAAGCTGGAGGGATATACGTCAGTTCCGCATCCTTGGCGAATCTGATTAATGCTGAATCTCTTGGAGATTAGCAAGCGTATGAGTAGTTATAGTTGCCAATTAATGGCTTGAGAGTCGGGATTAACGGGCCGGCCCACAGCGCCCGACGTGCTTACTTCCCCGCATCAATGCTGTCAAAACCAAAACAGCCCCAAGGAAATCATTTACAGAATGACTGTATCAATCATCCGTTTTTTTCAATTCACCTGAGAAACTGATGTTCATAGTCACACCGTAAGAACTCGCAGTTCCCTGAATGGAATAATTATAAACATCCTTGACAAGTTCTCGCGACACCTTCATATTTCCATCGGAAAACAGGTAATAGAACAATTTGGTGCCATCCGTAGCAGTTATGGCATACGAATACTTGGGAGCCCCTGAAGCATCGGTCGTACCTGCCAGATAAGTGTTTATGGGAACAGTAGTGAGATTGTATCCGGCACAGGGATAAGTTCCGGTATTCAGGCTGGAGTCATTCCATTCAGTGACAAACCTGAAATTCGTTTCAAGAACTGTACCCTCCTGATACATATGAACATCCCAGTACGAACCCTTGGTCGTGTCGTTTGCATCCACCAGACCCGCATAAGTCATAGTGCCATCCTCGAAAGTAAAACTGTAAGTCTGGGTGGATTCAGATTTGTCGAAGCATCCAGTCAGAAAGAAGACAGAGAGAGCAAATGTGGACAAAAAGACAAAATATTTACCAGTGCTTTTCATATACAACAGTTTTCGGGCAAATTTTGTAAAAAAAAATCAAATAAACAAACCCGTAACCATTTCGGCAAAGAAAGGGTCAAGCGGCTATGCTGATCTCATCGCAGCGAATCTTTTTTAAAAAAAAAGAAAAAAAATTTGGAGTTAATCAAAAAAGCAGTACCTTTGCACTGCCGAAACGCTCGGGAGCTTAGCTCAGTTGGTTTAGAGCGTCTGCCTTACAAGCAGAGGGTCGGGGGTTCGACTCCCTCAGCTCCCACAAAGAGGTCAACAAGTTGGAAAACAGCGAGTTGGCCTCTTTTTTCGTACCTAATCAATTAAATTAATTGAAGAATACAAACCGGAATGACAGAAATTCGAAATATGAATATCCTGGTAATCAACGGCAGTCCGAAAGGAAAGTACTCAATCACACTGCAAAGCTGCCTGTATCTGAAGAAAAAATATCCCACTCACAGTTTCGGGATACTGAACGCAGGACAAAGAATAAAGACTCTTGAGAAAGACTTCTCCCCTGCCCTGGAAGCTATTGAAAAAGCTGAACTTCTACTGTTCTGCTATCCGGTCTATACTTTCATTGCCCCGAGCCAGATTCACCGCTTCATACGCCTGATGAAGGAATCCGGTGCCGATTTCACCGGCAAAATTGCGACTCAGATCACAACATCAAAGCACTTCTATGATGTGACCGCTCACCGCTACATCGAAGACAATTGTGCGGATATGGGAATCAGATTCCTCGACGGTCTCTCCGCTGATATGGACGATCTCCTTGAGGAGAAAGGCCGGAGGCAGGCGGAAGACTGGTTCCGTATGACAATGTGGAGCATAGACAAGGGATACTTCAAAACAGAAATCCGCAGCAAGAGCAGTACCTTTGTCGGACAACCTTGCACCATACCGCTTGCTTCCGGGAAATCCGGCTCCAGAAAGGTTGTAATCGTCGCAGACATCAAGGCCGGAGATACTGCACTGAAAACTATGGTTGATTCTTTCATTGCCCGTTTCCCCTATGAATGCGAACTTGTAAACCTGCAGGATTTCCCTTTTCAGGGTGGATGTATAAGCTGTTTCAACTGTGCTGCCACAGGCAAATGCATCTATGGTGACGGATTCGACGACTATCTTCGCGGATTCATTCATAAGCACGATGCCATAATCTACGCATTCCGCATAGAAGACCATTCGATGGGGGTGCGCTTCAAAATGTACGACGACAGGCAGTTCTGCAACGGACACCGCACTGTCACTATGGGCACTCCATTCGGATATATAACAGACGGGCCTTTAAGCAAAGAGGAGAATCTTCGGATGATTATCGAAGGAAGGGCTCAAGTGGGAGGCAACTACCTTGCAGGAGTGGCCACCAACGAGTTTGATACTGACGGACAGCTTCAAAAACTCTCCGACACTCTGTGCTATGCTATGGAAAACAGCATCTGTCCCCCTCAGAACTTCCTGGGAACAGGTGGGATGAAAATTTTCAGAGATCTCATCTACCTTATGCGGGGAATGATGCGGGCAGACCATAAATTTTTCAAGAGTCACGGTCAGTATGATTTCCCTCAGAAAAAATGGAAGACATCCCTGTCTATGTATCTTGTCGGCTTTCTGATGAGCAGAAAGAGTCTCAGGACCAGAATGGGTTCGAAGATGAATGAAGGGATGATTGCCCCATACAGAAAAGTAATAGATCGGCTATAATTTCGCAGCGGCAATACAGAACAGACACAGGATGGAAAGTACGGCGGTAAAAGACAGACTTCTCGGGAAACTGCGGGACGGTTCGGAATTATCCGGGCGGGAACGTCTTTCCTTGACGATGAGGCTTGCTGCACCGGCCGTGCTGGCACAGTTGTCGATGTGTCTGATGAGCTGCATTGACACGGCTATGGTGGGAAGGCTCGGAAGTGCCGAAGCTGCATCTGTGGGCCTGGTGAGTACGGCTTGTTGGTTGTTCGGAAGTTTCTGCTATGCAAACAGTTCGGGATATAGCGTACAGGTGGCTCACCGTTGCGGAGCAGGAGATTTCAACGGAGCAAGGAGGGTTTTCCGCACAGGTCTGTGCAGTGTCAGTCTGTTCAGCCTCATACTCTCGCTTGTGGCTGTGGCAATATCGGGACCGCTTCCGCGCTGGCTCGGAGGGTCCGAAGACATTGTCTCAGATTCGTCCGCATATTTCCTGATTTATTCAGCCTTCATTCCCGTTTTTCAGGCAGGAGTTTTCTGCGAAGCAACACTGATAGGAAGTGGAAGTGTAAAGGTGACATCGATGGCCAGCCTGGCTATGTGTCTGCTTGATGTAGTGTACAACTACCTGTTCATCTTCGTGGCCGGGATGGGAGTCAAAGGCGCTGCTTTGGGAACAGGTCTGGCTGAATTGAGTTGCGGGGCATTTCTTCTCTGGTGGGCCTGCAGGAGAAGCCCGGCCCTGAAACGAATTCAAGAAAAAGACATATCCAACAGGAGAGAGAACTCGCGGCACGAAGAGAATATCATTACCCGACAGGCAATAAACATCATCTGGCCTCTATGGCTCCAGAATATCATCAGCAGAGGAGCATACATCGCGGCCACTGTGTTAATCGCCCCTATGGGCACAATCGCAATAGCCGCAAACTCGATGGCGATAATCGCCGAGGGATTCTGCTATCTGCCAGGTTATGGAATGCAGGACGCAGCGACTGCTCTCGTAGGGCAGAGTCTCGGTGCGGGAAGAAAGAAGCTTGCCAAGAAATTCGCCGGTCTCACCATTACGATGGGAGCATCGATTATGGGAGTACTGGCAGTTCTGATGTGGTTGTTTGCGCCCCAGATGATGGGGCTTCTGATAAAGGATGCCGAAGTGATTTCGCTCGGGTCTTCTTGTCTCAGGATAGAGGCTTTCGCAGAAGTGTTCTACGGTATCAGCATAGTAGCCTGCGGTTGTTGCGTGGGAGCGGGAGACACGCTGATGCCCAGCGCAATCAACCTCGGATGTATGTGGGTGGTTCGAATAGGACTGGCACTTCTGTTGATTCCGAAGTTCGGGCTTCAAGGTTATTGGATTGCAATGGCAAGCGAACTGTGCGTAAAAGGTGTTATCTTTGCATTACGTATTCACGGCGACAGATGGATGAACACAAAACTGACAACTGATGATAATCATTGAAAATAAAGAGTTCGAAGGAGAACGGCCTCTGTATGCCAGTCGTGGAATAAGCCTGCACGGTGTGACAGTGCACGAAGGAGAATCGGCGTTGAAAGAAAGCGAAAGCGTAGAGGCAGGAGGGTGCAGGTTCGAGGGCCGATATCCATTCTGGTGCTGCAAGAGCTTGAAGATAAACGATTGCATCTTCACTGAGGAATCCAGGGCACCGCTATGGTACTCATCGGGAGTGGAGATGAGCGGAAGCGTTGTTCTGTCACCCAAGACATTCAGGGAGACTTCAGGAATAAGCCTCGAAGGCTGCACTTTTCCCAAGGCGGCGGAGACTCTCTGGAATTGCCGGGACATCAGCATACGGAATTGCAGTTTTGACAATGCCGACTACCTGTTCTTCCGTGCCCGGGGACTGAGAATCGACGGTTTGAAGCTCAAAGGGAAATACACTTTCCAATACTGCCGCGACGTGGAGATTCACAATTCTTTACTGGACACCAAAGATGCATTCTGGGAGTCCGAGAACGTCACCGTATATGATTCGGAAGTAAAAGGAGAATACCTCGCCTGGTACAGCCGCAATCTCAGACTGGTTCGTTGCCGGATCAGCGGGACACAGCCGCTGTGCTATGCTTCATCCCTCATTCTTGAAGACTGCAGTCTGGCCCGGGATGCCGATCTGGCCTTTGAATACTCTTCGGTCGAAGCCGGAATCAAGGGCGTTGTCACTTCGGTCAAAAACCCCTTGACAGGGCATATTACAGCCGACGGCTTCGGAGAGATAATACTTGACGAGAATCTCAAAAAGCCGGGGAACTGCATTATCACTACGCGAGAAAGATGAAAAAATTGATACTGTATCTGGCATCGATTCTGATGCTCGTTTGTTGTGGAACTGAAAAGACGGAAGAGGAAGAAGTCACCGTAGAACCGTCAATCTACGGATTCTTCATCGAAGATTTTCTGGTCGACAGTCTTACCGTAAAGTCCGGAGAAACTTTCAGCACGCTTATGAACAGGCTCGGGATGAGCAACACCGACGCCTACAATCTGGCGACAATATGCGACACGGTATTCGACGTGCGGAGAATACGCAGCGGAAACACTCTCGAGGCATACTACAGGGCCGATTCCCTGCACACTCTCGAGTACGTCGTATATCATCACAACATCGTGAAATCGAGCGTATTCCATTGCACTGACTCCCTGTATGCCACAAATGTGGAGAAGCCTGTAATCAAGGAAAGACGCTATGCCGACGTGACCATCACCGAGTCTCTGTGGAACGATATGATCAAAGCCGGAGCCTCTCCCCTGCTGATCTCGGAACTCGCCGACATATATCAGTGGAGCGTGAATTTCTTTGCTCTTCAAAAGGATGACCGCTTCCGTATGATATATACCCAGACAGTGTGCGAAGGCGAGGTGTTTCAGGTGGATACGGTGAATTTCTGCATCTTCAGTTCCGGAAACCACAAGGTATCCGCAATGCGTTTCGACATTGGCAAGGGAGTCACCTACTGGGGCGACGGAGGTGAAAGCTTGAAGAGGATGTTCCTCAAGGCCCCATTGAAGTACAACAGAGTGAGCAGCCGTTTCTCCTATGCACGCAAGCACCCCGTGACTGGAGTTGTGAAGCCTCACACCGCGGTGGATTATGCAGCGCCCAAGGGAACTCCCGTCTATTCCATAGGAGAAGGAAGGGTGAGCCTTTGTGGCTGGGATTCCTCTGGTGGCGGCAACCGTGTGAGAATAAAGCACCCTCAGAACTACGAATCCTGTTATATGCACCTCTCCGGCTTTGCGAAGGGCATTCGCGCCGGTTCCAGTGTGCATCAGGGGCAGCTTATCGGCTATGTCGGAGCCACCGGCACCGCCACTGGTCCCCATCTTGATTTTCGAATATGGCACAAAGGGAAGCCCATCGACCCGCTGAAACTCGATTCGCCAAGCGCCGAACCTCTGGACAAGAAATATATGAATGTGTTTCAAGCCCGTTACGACGATTATTTGAATGAACTCGAGATTTACGCCAATATGAAGGAGTCTGCTGACAGTACTCTGTCGTCAATGACAGCAACTCCATCCATATCAGCGGTTTCAAAATGATTCCTGTGGCCCATTTTCACTCTCCTCTCGGAGAGAAGTTCGGAACACCCCGTCAGGCTGGTCTGGCCAATCATCTTCGCGGAGAAGTGATTCTGGAAAAGGAGTTTTCTTCCGAAGATTGGATAAGAGGTCTCGAGGGATTCGACTACATCTGGCTTCTCTGGGGATTCAATCTTAACCAGCCGGACATCAGTGGAGATGAATGCAGTGGCCGGTATTGCTCCTGCAAAGCTACGGTTCGACCTCCCAGACTCGGCGGAAATGAAAGAGTCGGGGTATTCGCATCAAGGTCTCCATTCAGACCCAATCCCATAGGATTGTCCTCTGTCAGGCTTGAAAAGGCGGAAGCAGGACTGCTCCACGTTCTCGGCGCCGATTTGGCTGACGGCACTCCCATCTATGACATAAAGCCTTATCTGGAATACACCGATTCACATCAAGGCATCAGAAATGGATACGTGGACAGGACGCTCTGGGGAACTCTGCAGGTGATTATCCCGGACAGTCTCAGGGTCGCGATGGAAAAGAACGGAGAAGATGTCAGGGCACTTGCAGAAATTCTTTCTCAGGATCCCAGGCCCGGTTATCATAACGATTCTCAGAGGATCTACGGTCTCGACTTCAATGGCCACAATGTAAGGTTCAGCGTCGCGGAAGGAGTGCTTACCGTGCTTGGGTGATTTTCCACAGACATTCCGTCTCGGAAAACACAGTAAGTTCGGCATCCAATGACGTATTCCTCGAAAATGGAGGCAGGACGCTGCTGAAATGGCACTCCTCTCCCCTTATCCTGCAGGAAAAGTTGATTCTGGTACGTATACATCCGAGCAAGTCATCGGAGGCATCGTTGGGATATGAGAAAAGTCTGATGTCAGGATACTGGGTGAACAAGCCTATATCTGACGGCAGGGCAATCTTTCGGTCATCATCAGTATCTTCAACATCTTCCGTAGGACGAAAGCCGCTTTCCTGGAGTATTCCGCAGGAGGTGTTGATACCGCTTAGCCACACTTTGGGGTTTTCGAGAAGTTCATAGCCATCCAGAGCACTGCTTATCGACACGAACCGTATGCAGGACAGCAGAGGCGAAAGGACAAGTTCTCCCTCACCTTCTCTCCTTGCGCTCATCAGCGGATGAAGATAATTCTCATCCTCGAGACTGAAGTCCATCAATGAGAGCGATTCAAGTTTTTCCAGTGCGGACAACTTGAAAGAGAAAGGAAAATCAGCTATCCCGACAACCGTCTTGACACCGAGGGCAGTAACCGTAAGGTCGATTTCCGATGGGAAACCTGAATAGCGGCGATGCTGCTCCAGCAGTCCGGATGAATAAATGAAAATATCCAGAGAATGCGGCACAGAAGAAGAAATGCCCGAATCGGTCAGGAAGCTGAGATGAAGTGATGTACTGTCCACGATTGCATTTCCGGATTTGTCCGGGAATGTGGTGTCAGTGAATGGGATACCGCTTCCGTTGCAGGAAGAAGCCAGCAGCATTACAACTGCGGACCACCAAAAAGAAAGTTTGTTCATAGTATATCGGTATTACTTATACAATGTTGCGGAATCGGTCAGGGATTTTCACTATTATTTTGAGTTCGAACATAGCCGGTTTGTTCCAAGCATAGGGCGGTCTGAAAATACTCTGGCAGATACGGCCGAAAGTTGTCCAGAAATCAAAGTCACCTGCCTTCAGACGCGTACATAAATCTATGGTTCGGGCACGTTTCTTCATATGTGATCCCCATCCCTGATCCAGTCTGTCACGGTCAGAAAATCTTTCACGCAGCCTCGCAAGGTCAAAATAGCCGAAATGCAGCAGATAAAGGTCCTTGCCGATGTGGAAATTGTGTCCGCGAATACGATGAAAGCCTGAACCCCATACACAGGGTCTCGACACTATCGAAGGCTTGGTGTACCGCGTGCCTATCCTGGCATAGTGACGCTGATTGAGGAAAGGCGCATCGGTGGTTATGTCGGACTCCTCCGGCAGTTTCTGACCGAAATCCAGACCAAGTGCAGAAAGACTTGTCCGGATGTTTCTGGCCGAAAGATATTCGACAAGGGATTGACCCAAAGCCGGATCGACTACTACGAACTCGTCGGCATCGACACCAATCACGAGGTCATAGCCTGTGCGAAGAAGCTCCGCAGCCTTGTCGGAAAGGAACTTGAGCCTTCCTTTCTCTGCGGCCACCACATGATTTCCGATTTTCTCGTGCAACTGAGTATGGGTGCCTTTGCAGAAATCTGCGACAGTCTGATCCGTCCCGTCAAAAAAGATGTAAAGATTCTCCATTCCAAGCTGCGAGCCGTAGTACTCGACCCACTTTCGAAGGTAGAAATCATCGTTACGGACCATAGTGAGGGCAGCAATCCGTTTCATAATTTACAATATTGTGCTGTGAAAGTTCCGGCACCTGCGAGTTCTTTCACGGTGCCTTGAAAAACAATTTCTCCACCTCTGTCGCCTGCGTCAGGTCCCAGATCGATAATCCAGTCCGCCGAGCGGATAACGTCCTGATTGTGTTCCACGACCACAAGGCTGTGCCCGGCATCCAACAATGAATCGAAAGTCTTGAGCAGCTTTTCCACGTCGCGGAAGTGCAGACCGGTCGTAGGTTCATCGAAAATGAACATTATCTTGTCAGTTTTCCTGTCGGGAGAACTGAGAGAAAGAAAAGAAGCCAGTTTGATGCGCTGGCTTTCGCCTCCTGACAGAGTGGAACTGCTCTGCCCCAACTTGATGTAGCCCAGACCGACTTGCTGCAGTGGACGCAACTTGGCAGCCACGCTCTGTGCAGTCTCTTCCGTACCCAGGGAAAAGAATTCTACGGCCTCGTCAATGGTCAGGTTCAGAATGTCATCAATGTTCTTACCTCTGTAACGCACATCCAGAATCTCAGGTTTGAAACGTTTGCCGCCGCATTCTTCGCAGACCATCTGAACGTCGGACATAAACTGCATCTCAATCTTGACCACGCCTTCACCCTGACATTCCGGACAACGTCCGCCGTCGGTATTGAAGCTGAAACAGTTGGGGCCGAAGCCGTTTATTTTGGCAGATTGCTGGCAGGACATCAGTTCCCTGATGTCATCATAGGCCTTCAGATAGGTCACGGCGTTGGAACGGCTGCTCCTGCCTATCGGATTCTGGTCAATATATTCCACTCTTGTGATGCGGTCCAGATTGCCGCTCAGACCGCGGAACACTCCGGGCAAATCTCCGGCATCGTTGAATCTGCGATATAGGGCAGGATAAAGAATGTCACTCACGAGACTGGACTTTCCGGAACCGCTCACCCCGCTCACAACGCACAGGACATTCAGCGGAAAACGGGCATTGATGTCCTTGAGATTATGTTCCATCGCGCCCTCCACCGTGATGCAGTATTGCCAGGGGCGGACTTGCCGTTCATATCTCTTTATCGTTCCATTCAGGTATTTGAGCGTCAATGACTTGTCAGACGGTACCACTTCCCCGCCGTTCACACCGGCATCCGGACCCATATCTATGAGTACATCGGCGGCCCGAATGATATCCTCGTCGTGTTCCACTACTATCACGGTATTGCCAATGTCCCTGAGTCTGCGAAGGACGTTTATCAGCCTGCCGGTATCTCTGGGATGCAGACCTACCGAAGGCTCATCGAGAATATACATAGAACCGACGAGACTGGATCCGAGAGCAGTTACAAGATTGATTCTCTGGCTCTCTCCACCAGACAGAGTATTGCAGGCACGGTTCAGGGTGAGATAAGATAGTCCGACATCCCTGATGCAAACAAGTCCGGACAATATCCCCGAAAGCGGTTCGGCTACTATGCTGCGTTCAGTGTCAGAAAGTTCGAGCGTCTCAAAAAAGTTTATTGCCTCGTCCACATTCATCCGGAGTATGTCATCGATGGTCTTCCCTCCGACTTTGACCCAGAGAGCCTCCTTGCGCAGACGGCTGCCACGGCACTCGTGACAGCAGGTCTTCCCGCTGAACCGGCTCAGCATATACCTGAACTGAATCTTATACCTCTGAGTCTCCACCCAGTCGAAGAATTCACTGATACCGATGAGTCTTGTCTGATCGTCGGGATTCGAACAATTCCTGTCTCCGTTCCATATCAGTTCACGCTTCTTGTCAGGAATATTGCAGTAGGGGCAGAAAATATCTATTCCATAGCGTGATGCCACTTCCACCAGACGATTCTTGAACCAGCCCATCTTCTCTCCTCTCCAACAGGCTATGGCCCCGTCATAAATGCTTTTGCTCTTGTCCGGAATCACAAGGTCTTCGCTCACGCCTATTATCTTTCCAAGTCCTCCGCATACGGGGCAGGCGCCCAAGGGGCTGTTGAAAGAGAAAAGGCATTCATCAGGTTCTTGAAAAATGATTCCGTCCAGTTCGAAACGAGTGGAGAAAGACCGGAAAACACCTCCGTTTTCAACATACATCCTCCCATTGCCACGGCTGAAAGCGTTCGATACGGAGGACTGCAGGCGGGGAAGATCAACTTCCTCCTCCGATAACGAATCAGGAAATCTGAATCTGTCCACAAGCAGATATGCCTCCTTCGGATATGAATCCATCTGCAAAACATCATCAATCTTCACTGGAGACCCCACGGCGAAAAGCCTGCTGTAACCCTCCTCCTTCAGAGCAAGAAGAAGTTCTGTACAATCTTCACGGTCAGACCATCCGATATCGGAAAGAATATGCGAAACCCCACGGAGACCAAGTATGTAATTGACTACATCCTTCTCGTTGTCTTTGTGGACCTCACGGCCGGATATCGGAGAAAAAGTGTGTCCGACACGCGAAAAGACGAGACGAAGAAAATCGTATATTTCCGTGGTGGTGGCTACGGTGGACCGCGGATTCCTGGTGCTGACCTTCTGTTCTATGGCGACAGCAGGAGGTATGCCCTCAATGCTGTCCACATCGGGCTTGCTCATACGTCCAAGAAACTGACGGGCATAGGACGAAAGGCTTTCCGCAAAACGCCGCTGTCCCTCTGCAAAAAGGGTGTCGAACGCCAGCGATGACTTGCCCGAACCGGACACTCCGGTTATGACGACAAACTTGTCTCGGGGAATCTCAAGAGAAAGGTTCTTGAGATTGTTGACTCTGGCTCCCCTTATTATTATCTTTTCCTGTTTTTCCAATTCAGTCATCATCCCGCCCCTCTGAACGCAGGAAAGACTTGAGCCTGTCGAAACCGTCCCTTCCCCAGGCAACCCAAAGACAAGACAGGATGAAACCGAGGAAAATGAATATGGCCAGAATCTTAAAACCGGATTCATTATCCAGAACCGGCACGGTAGGCGGCTGGAGTACGGCGCATACGGGTGTCTCCCTCTGAACCTGTGCCTTGGACATCTGAACCTGCTGGGCGCAGGAGTTGTAAAGCTGGAACTTGAGACTCATCTCGTTCTGGAGACGCTCCTGCTCCGTCATCACGCTCTTTCGAACAACACCTTGATTCGCATCGACATAGCGTGCATAGCGCTGCTGAGCCAGTTCATAGTCAGCTTTTGCCTCCTCGCAAAGACGCTCATAATAGACGAGGTCATTGCGGGACTTGCCGGTTCGGTAATCGGTGATGAACTGCTTTAGACCAGAAATGATGGTATCAGACAACTGTTTGGCTATCACAGGATTCTGGTCAGTGACGTAGAGTGTGACAACATTCGATTTCTTATCTACTGAAACAAATATGTCATCTCTCATCCTATTGATCATCTTCATCTGCCTTCGGGTGAGATGTTCTGAGTCCAGTTCCCCCATAGGAGTAAAGCCCTTGACCGGTTCTTCTTCAGACGGCAGGAAGAGTCCTATGCCCCAACCAATAAGCTTGCCGGGAAACGACACTATCGGACCGTACCACGACTTATTCTGGCAATTCAGACGATACTCGAAATAGTTGCAACGAATGGAATCCTTCTTGTATCTGGCATCCACAGGCATAGTGAAAAGTGCAGACATAAAAGATTCCGATGATACGATATCCGGATACAATTCGGGAGAAATGGCATCCGAAGTGGATGTCATACTGTTGAGATTGATGCCGGCAAGGTTGGCAAGAGAACTCAAATTACCGGCGGAAGCCCTGCCGCCGGCATATTCCGGAGCCATTTTTGACACCACCGTGTAGGTGCTGACCACGCTGAATGCGACAATCAAGCCTGCAACGGCCGCAATTATTGTCGATATAGCTATCAACTTTCTCTCGGCAAGAAGCTTGCGGGCCAGTTTCTTCCAGTCTATATTTACGGAATTGTCTTCCATAGTCCTTAATTTCTGTTTACTATGTTCAAGAGAGTCACCATCATAGTGGCGAGAGAAGTGGTGGTGGTTCCTATGCTGAGTATCTCGGATGCGCTGATGGTCCGTCTCTCCGGCCTGGCAGGAATGATAATCTCGCAGCCGGGTTCAAGTTTGGAATTGGCTCCCTTGCAGACCCTGCCGTTCTGATAAACCACATACAACTTGCTGCGTCTGGCCTTCTCGGTGAATCCACCGGCCATCGAAATATAATGACTTATCGGTTGCCCATCAGTATATATGACCGTGTTGGGGTAAAGGACTTCTCCCTTGATGGCAACGGTTCCGGAATTTTCCGGTATGCTGAGCAAATCCCCTTCGCGCAGTATTATGTCATCGTCAGAGCCGGGATTGCTCAGAGCTTTCCCGAAATCAACTGCGATGGTGTAGGTCGATTGGACTGCAAACTTGCTCAGATTGGAAGTGTCTTTGACAGACTCACGCCTGCCACTTTCCTCGACAGTTTTGGACGCTGCGTTCATACGGGCCAGTTCAAGGGATGACCTGGCGACATCGAGTTCCTCTTCTGTCATACGGCGGGTGAGTTTGGCTCCCCGAAGATAAGCCTTGGAAGTGATACCACCGGCACGTGTGATTATGCTTGAAAGCCTCTCGCCCTTGGTTTGCAATACATATTGCCCCGGGAAAACCACTTCTCCTTCCGCCGTCACAAACTGCTGGGGCATATATGATGGACTGCGTCTGACAGACACAACGTCATAGGGTTCAAGGTAGAAACTGTCTGCTCCGTCAATCGCAAGGCCGTCCTTTATGGAGAAGGAAAAGGATTTGCCTATTTCGTTGGACACTTCCAGACTGTAGGGATCCACTATGCGACGGGAAACATCGACCTTTGACATCGATGCACCGTCCAGAAGACCGCCAGCCATAACGATAAGGTCCTCAACAGTGGTGTTCTCACGGAAATTGAAGACACCGGGAGACAATACCAACCCGTTGATGGTGAGAGTGCCACGAGGATTTATCTCATACTTGCCGTAAACTGTGAGTACATCTCCTCTCTGGAGTGGGATATCGGGTATGGTACCTTTGAGTACTGCACCGATGTCCACGGATACAGTCTCCATACTCAGGTCGTCACTATACCTGCGGATAACGGCACGGTTAAGGAATGCGTCCTCCTTCAGACCTCCTGCTGCCGCCACAAGTTCTGCGACAGTATTTACCATCCCAAGTTCGTAATACCCTGGATTAATGACGAATCCTTTGATTACCAATCTATTTGAATAATCCTGAACGTCATTTCCTACAGTAATTGCATCTCCGTCGCAAAGAGTCACAGAATAATTGTTGGAGACGGAAGCCGTAAGAATCTTTCTTTCATGCCCCGAGGTGCGAAGAACGCTGACATTGTCCGTAAATGCATTGCCGGCGAATCCTCCGGCATAGGAAATGAGGTCGGCAACTGTCTCCCCTTCCTTCATTTCGTAGGTCATAGGGCGTTTTACTCCCCCGTCCACAGTCACCAGACTGACGTATGCGGGGACGATAATCACATCACCATCCTGCAGGCGGACATCGCTTTCCGAAGTTCCGTTGAAAAGATAGCCGTAGATATCGACCGAGGCAATCTTTCTGGAACCACGTACTACCTGAATCGCTCGAAGGGAGCCGGTGTCCGTCACTCCCCCTGCTGCATAGAGAGCAGTGAAAACGGTGGAGAATGAAGACAGCCGGTATGCTCCGGGATAGTTCACGTCACCCATCACATTCACCTGGATGGTGCGTATTGCCCCCAAGGTCACGCTCACGTCAGAATTAGCTCCTTGAATACCGGAATATTTGGCGGACAATACCTTGCGTATTTTGGCCGCAGCCTCAGCTATGGTGAGTCCGGACAGATATACAGGGCCGATCTGACTGATTGAAATACGGCCTTCCGGCGAAATGACCTGTGAGATTCTGGCCTCATTATAACCCCAGATGTCTATGATTACCTCATCACCGGGACCGAGCTTGTAATCCTCAGGAGTCGGAATGTTCTCGTTTGGTTCGAAGGACAGTCCCCCGTTCTTGGGGGCGAATACATCGTGGCCGAACACCTTGATTTTGTCGTTTGGAGACAGAGCTTGTCCCGATGCTGCATTGGCTTTGGAAAACTCATCGGCAGAGAACGGGGCAAAGTCAGAAGAACTGGTGGACGGATAGTCGGATGCAGAAGTACTTACAGACTGGCTCTGGCGTGCATTCCGGGTAAGTAGGCTCTCTTTTGGATCGGAACTTAGAGAGGCTGTAGCCCCCGAATACTGATCCTTGATTCTTCTGGCCTGTGTTGCATTCAAGCCTCTGGCAAGCAGTTCGCGGGTGATTTCGTCCTGACTCTTTCCGGATTTGACACCTGACTTGACATATTCAACCACTTGAGCGTCCGTCATCTGCGAGTAGAGTTCGGCAGGCAGGATGCACAGCAGCGCAAATGCAATTATGGAAATTTTCTTCATATTCATATAAATCTTCCAAATTTACAATCAAAAAACAAAGGTATCAAGTTAATCTCAAAAAAAGAGACAGAAAAGATTATGAATCTGTTTTGAAATGTTTAATTAATTGGAACAATTCAAAACAGATTCTATGTCGGTGAAGGAATGTAACGGTCACATTGCTGATGAATAGTGCAACATCGGCCATAATTCACTATATTGCAGACAAAATGAGAATAGGAAAAATGAAAGAGACAATGAAGAAAACCTTGTTATGCATCATCAGCATCACTTCCTTGACAACAGGAGTCGCACAGGCCGGAACCACAGTCGAAATCTGCCGTTACCGGTACGGCAGGCAGGCAGCTCTGAGTCTCACCTTCGATGATGGGATATCGGATCACTTCACTATGGTAGCACCGCGTCTGGACAGACTCGGACTCAGGGCCACGTTCTGGGTGAATGCCGCAAATATCGGTTCCACATCACCCAACTCGCATTATCTGACCTGGGATCAGTGCCGCAAGATGGCTGCTTCCGGGCACGAAATATCCAACCACGGCTGGTCACACCTGAAATTGACAAACTTAAGTCCCGAAGAAATAGCCGAAGAAGTGAGAAAATGCGACGATGAAATTGAACGGGAACTCGGAACAAGACCAAAGACTTTCTGCTTCCCGTATAACTCCCACAATGCGACAGTGGACTCGATATGCGGAGCAGGACGTTGCGGAATGCGCACTTTTCAGGAAGGCCAGGGACAGGCGAACAACCATTCCACTGCAGAAAGCCTTTCCAACTGGCTTGACGGAATCATCGAAGCAGGAGAATGGGGAGTGACTATGAGTCACGGGATACATCACGGCTGGGACCAGTGGGAGAACGAGAATGTGCTGTGGAATTACTTCAAGCAGATATGTACCGAACAAAGCCGGTTGTGGGTGGACACTTTCGCAGCAGTATCAGCATACATTGCGGAACGGGACAATTGCACCGTGAAAGTCCGCGGCGGGCGCAAATCGGTGACGTTAATACCGTCCTGCAGTCTGGATCCGGCCATATTCACCGAAAAGCTGACGGCAAAGGTGACCGTAGGCAATGACGTTAGGTATATCGAATTCGACCCGTTCGGAGGACCGCAGACCTTCAGCCTCGAGGATCCCCTGTTCGGCAAAGTGCTGAACGTAATAGGTGACAGTTATGTCCGCAACCATCAGGAGCCATTCTCCAGAACCTGGCACAGCAAGGTGGCGGCATCACACTCAATGATATACAACAACTACGGCATCAACGGCAGTTGCGTTGCGTTTGACAGGACCAAGGAAGGATTCGGCAAGTCCCTTGAACAAAGATATTCCGATATGGCTGACGCAGATTTCATACTGGTCATTGCAGGGCACAACGATGCCTCGAAAGTGCAGGACGAACAGGGGCACCGGACATTCAGGGAAAAACTTGAAGCTCTATGCCGGGGACTCAAGGACAAGTGGCCGGAAGCAGGAATCGGATGGGTGACACCCTGGGCGGTAAACAGCCCCGGCTTCGATACAGTGAATGCTGATATCGTTGAAATATGCGGAAAATACGGGATACCTATTCTCAACACGGCAACAGATGGCATTATCGAGGTTGAAAACGCTGAGTTCAGAGCGCAGTTCTTCCAAAGTCCGGCTGACCGAGCTCATCTGAATGATGCCGGGCACAATATGATGGTGACGCCCGGAAATAAGTTTTTGGAAAGCCTCCGGAAGTGAATTCCAGAAGAGAATTCAAGATATTTAAAACAAAAAGAATTTTTTTATTGCATTTCCCAAAATAATATCTATATTTGCATCCGCGTTCGACGCAACGCAGACTCGGTGCGGTAGTTCAGTTTGGTTAGAATGCCGGCCTGTCACGCCGGAGGTCGAGGGTTCGAGCCCCTTCCGCACCGC
>DCIN01000063.1:0-30081 GCA_002315815.1 Bacteroidales bacterium UBA1725
TTGAGGGGGTACGCCCCCTCAATGAGTAACATAACATATTTTGCATGCAGTACAACAGACATTGGGGTGCAGTCCCTGCAAAATATGTTATCTTTGCAGAATATGGAAATGAAGAACATCCGCAATTTCTGCATCATAGCGCACATAGACCACGGCAAGAGCACTCTTGCCGACAGGCTTCTGGAACTCACCCAGACTCTCTCGCAGAGGGATATGGAGAACCAGGTTCTGGACGATATGGATTTGGAGAAGGAAAAAGGCATCACCATCAAGAGCCACGCCATCCAGATGGTTCATTCATTCAAGGGTGAGCAGTACAGGCTCAATCTGATTGATACTCCGGGACACGTCGATTTCTCGTACGAGGTGTCAAGGTCTATTGCATCCTGTGAGGGTGCGCTGCTTGTCGTGGATGCTTCCCAGGGCATTCAGGCTCAAACAATCTCCAACCTGTATATGGCAATAGACCACGGTCTGGAGATAATTCCGGTTCTCAACAAGATAGATATGGAATCCGCACAGGTCGAAGTTGTTACGGATGAAGTATGCGAACTTCTCGGCTGCTCTCCAGATGACATTTTCAAGGTTTCTGCACGGACAGGCGAAGGGGTTCCTCCAATTCTGGATGCCATTGTGGAGAGGATACCGGCCCCTGCAGGCAATCCCGACGCTCCACTTCAGGCCCTCATATTCGACTCTGTGTTCAATCCTTTCAGAGGAGTAATCGCATATTTCAAGATAAAGAACGGAAGCATCAGGAAAGGTGACAAAGTCAAGTTCGTGGCAACCGGAATGGACTACGATGTAGAAGAGGTCGGGATACTCAGGATGAAACTTGTACCCTCGGCATCCGTAGGATGCGGAGACGTGGGCTACATAATCACGGGAGTGAAGAATGCCACGGACGTGAAGGTCGGAGACACCATCACAGGCTTCCAGAACTCCTGTTCCGAGGCCATCGCCGGATTCGAGGAAGTGAAGCCTATGGTTTTCGCTGGAATGTACCCCGTTCAGGCAGACAAGTTCGAAGAACTCAGAGCCGTGCTGGAGAAATTCCAGCTCAACGACGCTTCATTCGTGTATGAGCCTGAAAGTTCACTCGCCCTCGGCTCGGGTTTCCGCTGCGGATTCCTCGGTCTGCTGCATCTGGAGATAGTTCAGGAAAGGCTTTTCAGAGAGTTCGATATGGATGTCATCACCACTGTCCCCAACGTATCCTACAAGGTGTTCACGACTCAGGGAGATGTGGTTGACGTTCACAATCCGTCCGGTCTTCCCGCCCCCACGCTGATAGATCACATCGAAGAACCTTTCATCAGGGCGCAGATAATATCCAAGTCCGAATTCTTCGGGTCAATAATGAAACTCTGCCTCGACAAGAGAGGCACTCTTGTAAGCCAGCACTACATAACTGCCGACCGCGTGGAGCTCAATTACGATATGCCTTTGAGCGAGATTGTGTTCGACTTCTACGACAAGCTCAAGTCCATATCCAAGGGATATGCCTCTTTTGATTATCACCAGACAGGCTACAAGACCTCCAAACTGGTCAAACTGGACATACTGCTGAACGGAGAACCGGCAGATGCCCTGTCCACACTCATACACGCCGACAACGCCAGTGACTTCGGACGCAAGATGTGCGTCAAGCTCAAGGATCTGATTCCCAGACAACAGTTCGACATACCCGTACAGGCTGCAATAGGAGCCAAAATCATCGCCCGCGAGACGGTGAAACAGGTGAGGAAAGACGTAACGGCCAAATGCTATGGCGGTGACGTCACCAGAAAAAGGAAACTTCTTGAAAAACAGAAGGAAGGAAAGAAGCGTATGCGCCAGATTGGTAAAGTGCAGGTGCCTCAGAGCGCATTTATGGCAGTCCTCAAACTGGACTGATGTCACCGGGCAACGGACATTTCTTTCAATAAATATTTGCAATGGACAATTATTTCCTTACTTTTACCTCCCGATAGAGGGCTGGAATTAGTCCAGTTTGCTTTTCTAACCACATCAATTAAGTGTAATGAAAAAACTATTTTGTTCTTTTCAGAAGGGCCTGGTGGCTGTTCTGATGTCAACAACACTGATGCTCAGCGGAATACAGGCGTATGCCCAGAATTCCATAAGCGGAAAGGTCGTCGATGCCAATGGTGAGCCGATTATCGGAGCCGGTATTGTTGTCAAAGGAACAACCACCGGTACAGTTTCCGATGTAAACGGCGATTTCAAACTTAATGTTGCTGTCGGCACAACCCTCGAGATTACCTGCGTGGGGTATTCTTCCCAGGATGTAAAGGCCGCCAACAATCTCCTTGTCAAACTTGCTGAAGACGTCACTCTCCTGCAGGAGACTGTAGTAGTCGGTTACGGTACAATGAAGAAGAGCGACATAACAGGTGCTATGGTGTCCGTTTCTTCCGAAGAACTTGTTCAGAATCCCGTGAACAACGCCATCGAGGCGCTCCAGGGTAAGGCTGCCGGTGTGAATGTTTCTTCCGCAGGCATTCGCCCGGGTTCAGTAGGATCCATCCAGATTCGAGGCAGTAACTCAATCTACGCAGATTCAAATCCTCTCATCGTCATTGACGGAATCATCTCCCGCAGCGTCGGTCTTGATATGCTCAACCCTCAGGATATCGAATCCATCGACATTCTCAAGGATGCATCCGCAACAGCCATCTACGGTGCACAGGGCGGTAACGGTGTCGTTCTAGTAACGACCAAGAAGGGTTACAACGGGAAATTCACCCTGAACTATTCCACCAATGTCACTCTCGAGAAGATTTATGACGTTCTTCCCACTATGACAGCCTCCGAAGCCATCGAATGGAGACGTTGGGCAAAATACTACGCAGGACTCGGCCCCCGCGCTGACGAACCCACAATCGACAACGATGCTGCAACCCTTCTGTACGGTGGTCCCTCAGCCGACCTGGCCACCTGGAGCAACATTCTTCGCGGCTGGGGAATCTCCCTTGCACAGTGGCAGAACAAATCATATGACCAGAGCACTCTCAAGTGGGACGGTTCAAAGGTCATCGACACTGACTGGACACAGTATACCGACCGTGTGGGCGTATCCCAGGAGCACACTCTTTCCGCCAGCTACGGTAATGACAAGGTAAAGGCTTATACTTCCGCCGGTTTCCTCAAGAATACTGGTACCAACATCGGTCAGGAATTCAAGCGCTACACTTTCCGCACAAGCGTGGACATCACTCCTGTTGACTGGTTCTCTATGGGCGGTTCAATCAATCTCCGCTATTCAGAGCAGCTGTACGGTATTGACGGTGGCAACGGCGTCGCCGGAAACAGCTATGCGTCCAGTCTCCACGACAAAGGCCGTTCGTTCTACAGATATGCTGTTCCCTACTACGAAAACGGAACCCGCGTAATCTATCCCGGCGGTGATGAAATCGTGGCAACCGTCATCGAAGAGGAAGGAAAGTCCGACATCAAGAACCTGAACACCAATATTTCAGGAACATTCTACGCACAGCTCAATTTCGATAAGATGTGGAGCGCCCTCAAGGGACTCACCTTCAAGACCAGCTTCGGTCCACAGGCGACATACACACAGAGTTACCGTTACCTTTCCGCCGACTGTGCAAACCGTCAGTCTCAGGGTACCGACTTCGTAAGTTCAAACGCAAGCAAGAGATTCTCCTGGACTTTGGACAACCTTCTCACATATTCGAGAGTCTTCGGCGAACATTCAATCGACGCGACTCTCCTTCAGGAGGCTATGTACAGTATGAGCACGCTTATGTACTCGATGAGCGGTACCGGTGTCGCCCTCGGTCAGTCACAGTCCTACTGGGGACTCAATCCCCAGTCAGTGTCAGTACTCGATTCTCCTTCCTACAATTCACTTACGGAGAACCAGATGGCTTCCTATATGGCCCGCGTAGCATACAACTTCAGGAGCAAATACCTCATTACAGTATCATATCGTTATGACGGTGCGTCACAGCTCGCTGACGGTCATAAATGGCAGGGCTTCCCTTCAGTCGCCCTCGGCTGGAGAATCGATCAGGAGCCTTGGATGAAGAGCCAGCAGGTATTCAGTCAGTTGAAACTCCGCGCCGGTTGGGGTATGACAGGAAACTATTCTGTAGGTACATACAGCACAAAGGATCTTCTCACCACCCGTCTTATCGATCACGGATCAAGCCCTTCCACAACCTATATGACACCGACATCATTTGCCAACCCGAACATCGGTTGGGAGGTAACCACCCAGATCAATGCCGGTATCGACTTCGGTTTCCTTAAAGGCCGCATCTCCGGTGTCCTCGACTTCTACAGGAACAAGACCAACGGACTTATCTTCACGGTTTCACTTCCTTCAGTTTCAGGACGCACCTCCACTCAGGATAATGTAGGTAAAATCATCAACCACGGTTTCGATCTCACTCTCAACTCCAACAACATCACCACCAAGGACTTCAACTGGAAGACCACTCTCAGTCTGGGTTACAACACCAACAAGATTCTGGAGCTCCAGAAAGGCAAGGAGGATATGGTCGCAAGCCGTCTGTTCATCGGACAACCTATCAGCGTGAACTACGGATACGAAACAGCAGGTCTTTGGACCGATTCTGCTGAAGATTTGGCAGAAATGGCAAAGTTCAACGCCAATGGCCACAACTTCCAACCCGGTTACACCAAAGTCATTGACCAGAACAACGACTATAAGATCGATGCCAACAACGATATGAAGATTCTGGGCAACTCCACTCCTCTCGTAAATGTCGGTTTCAACAACACCTTCCGCTGGAAGAACTTCGAGGCTGCCATATTTATGTACGGCAACTTCGGATACCTCTTAAACTATGGTAACGGACAGGGTGCACGTTCCGCCACTCACTCCCTGAATTACTGGAACGAGAACAATAAGGATCCAAACGCTTTCAACAAACCTCGTTATCAGACTTCAGGAAGCGGCGACCTGTACTGCGGCTATCTGTTCTACAGGGACGGTTCCTGGTTCAAAGTCCGCCAGATTTCCATAGCTTACAACCTGCCCAAGAACTGGGTACAGGCTGTAAAACTCAACAACCTCAAGGTTTCCGTTCAGCTCAAAAATCCCTTCTCCATCTATCAGGGAGCGTTCTGGACTGACGGCGATACAGGTTCCTCCTTCAACAGGGGTCTTGTCTTCGGTTTTAACGTTGGATTCTAAAAATGATATCAGATATGAAAAAAATATTCAAAGCTATTGCAGTTCTGATGGCGGGTGCTCTCCTGCTCTCATCCTGTACCGACAAGTTCCTTACAGAGACCAAGAGAGACTCAGCTTCTACTGATTATCTCGATACTCCTGAAGGACTCTACTCAATGTCCCAGAGCCTCTACGGAATGCTTCAAGATTACTATTCCCGTGCAACTTGGAACTACATCGAGACCGGTACCGATGAAATGACAGCAGGTTCAGATACTCAGGGTGAGGCGTGGAATTCCTATGACGCACGTATCAGCTCCAGTGCGACCTCCGGTCTGTTTGACGTCTACTATCAATGGATTGGACGCGCTAACGTAATCATTGACAGAGAGAAGATACTTGAAAATTCTTCCCTCAAGAATGAGACTCTCGGAATCGCCTACTTCACTAGAGCATACTGCTATCTCTTCCTTGTTATTCAGTTCGGAGACATACCTCTGCTCACCAAGCCCGTATCAAGCCCCGAACGCGAATACTCACGTCAGAGCAGAAAGCAAGTTTACGAAGTAATCATCTCTGATCTTGAGAAGGCGGTTACAATGCTTCCTGACAACGCAAAGCTTGCTACGTCGAACCACTACACCAAATATTCGGCAGCTCACTATCTAGCAAAGGCTCACCTCTGGAGAGCTTCTGAAATCAATGCGGACTGGAACGCCGATTATGTTACCAAGGACCTTGAGGACTGTATCACTTATGCTCAAATGGTCATCGACGCGCATGACCTTGTGAGCGATTACAACGATCTCTTCAACAACTTCACCAAGTACGACGAATCCATCACAGAGACCAACACCGAAATCGTTGTCGCAATGGGCAATACAGGTTATGACACCGCTGCCAAGATTTTCCCGGGCGACTACTATCAGATGTACATACCCTGGTACGAAGCTTTCACTCTTATGAAGAGAGATATCCCGGGAGGCCGTCCTTACCAGCGTATGAAGCCCACTCCACGCTACTGTTACTACATTTATGATCTTGAGAACGACTCACGTATCTGGAAGTCCATCCGAATGACTTTTGCAGTCAACAACTGCAAGACCAATGCAGGCAACTCTGCGTCTATGCTCAACCTCGGAGACGGCAGCACAGTGAAAGCAGGAGATTACTTCGACAGTGACGAAGGCAAGTATCTGAGCACAATGTGGATCATCAACCGTGAAGACTATGGCCAGAAGTACTATAGGGATCAGGTCATTACCAAGTACAACGACAGACCAAAGAAAGCTTACGACATAATTGACTACAACACTGGCAAATACATTCCCGCAATTGCAGCTCTGCTCGTATATGACAAGCCTGCATCTGAAGGTGGAAGCAACACTCCCATCGGAACCTGCCTTGTTCCCAAGCAGGATGAGAGACTGTACTGCTCAATCAACAAGTTCATTGACGGAGCATCTCCCACCTTCGCAAACGGAAGCTGGCGTGACGTTGTGAACGCACGTTCTGCAGAAGACTATTTCTTCAAGGCTGAGGCTCTCATCAGACAGGGTAACATCGACCAAGGTCTTGCCGCCCTCCAGCCTCTGCGCGAACGTGCACAGTTCAAAGCCGGGGAAGCAAGAGACTCATACGTAGACGGTGGAAAGGCTTACTTCGACAACGTATTCCGCAAGGATCAGAAGGGCCTGGATGCGAACTGCTCATACTATCCTTACAACTCGTACTACTACTCCCTCGGTGGTTGGGACGATGCTTCATACCGCGCCGCGAAAAACGCGACAGCGTCAGTTCTTCCTCTTGTCACTATGGACAGCTATCCTAAGGAAGACCAGAAGGTGATGACTGAACTGGGATATACAAGCGACTTCGACAAGGCTATGTGCTTCCTTCTGAACGAGAAATCACGTGAGATGTACGGTGAGCTTCTCCGCTGGATGGATTTGGCACGCACCAAGACACTTGAGAAGAGACTCTATTACAACGATACTTCTTTCAGCAAAGAGATGAAGGACGTTGCAGGTCAGACACAAGACCTCAACGGCGTTACCTACAGCAGTTCTTACGGCGGAAGCTTCAATCCGCAAAAGCACTATGTCCGTCCTATCCCTCAGACCTTCCTGGACAATATCACAAAGAATGGAATTCCTCTGACCAAGGAAGAGAAGAACGCAATGCAGAATCCCGGATATTAGAATCCGTTCCGACTGCCTGACGGTTCGGAACCCAACACAAAATAAAGAAGGTGGCTATCAGTCTTTCGACTATTTAGCCACCCTCTTTGTTTATGAAGCTGTCTGTTTATTTTTTGTATTGTGAGGCTTCTACGTATGCCTGCATAATCTTGGTGGGGCGTTCATCGGAACCGAAAGCTCCCAGACTGTAACCGCCTGTCCCCTGCCCCGGTCTCGGATGTGATTCCGGAGCCCAGTAGAAAATGCCGTGACAGTGGCCGTCAGTATTGTCACGTGACTCTGTAATGGCCTTGGAAAACTGACGATAACTTTCTTCTATTGTGCCCTCGACGTTTTCATTTACTTCGAATCCGGTTTCAACAATCATTGATTCTTTTCCGAAACGTTCATAAACGTGCTTGATATTTTTAATACAATCTTCGATAACTCCGTCGGCATCAGTCCTTCCACCCTCCTTTGCGGCCCAGTATGGGTATAGGGACATACCTACCATATCGTATTGAGCACCATACTTCTCAAGAATTCCAAGATTCCAGTCATACATTTCCTGGTCATAGCCATTGTCAAGATGAACAATTGTGACAGCGTCGGGAAAAACGCTTTTGACAGCCCTGTGACCTGTGTCGATGAAACCTGCGTATTGCTCCGGATCAAGCTTGCTATGCCCCATATGCTCTGCAACGGGAACATTGTTAGGGTCCTCCACTTCACCTGGAGCACGGCGCTGAGCATTCCAGAGCAGACCGTTGCGGGTCTCATTTCCTACTTGCACCCATTTCGGTTCAACACCATTGTCCTTCAGATATTGCAGAACCTCAACTGTGTGGTTGTAAAGATCGACCTTCATAGTTTCATAGTCGTGTCCCATCCACTGGGCAGGAATAGGCTGTTTTTTAGGGTCTGCCCAGGTGTCTGCGTAGTGGAAATCCACCATAATGGCCATACCAAGATTCTTCGCCAGAAGGCAGTTTGCAAGAAGATCCTCCTTATCACAGCTGCCCGCGTGAGACAGTTGCTGTTCTGTATCACCCGGACGTCTCCATATTCTCGGATTCACCCATACACGATAGCGTGTTGCATTCAGACCCAAGTCCTTCATAAGCCGGGTAAGCTCAACGCCTTCATCTCCTTGGAAATTTTTCAGGTATGAGCCGCGTGCGAGCATACCGTTTGCGGAACTGATATCGGCACCCAGCCAATAATCGTTGTCAATCTGTGCGTGCACGCCTGCAACACTGGTACATAGAACTGTTACGGCGAAACCGATGCGTAAAAGTATTCTGTGTTTCATAATTCGTATTATTTGACTTCAATTGTAACACTGCCATCCCTGACTCCTTCGGCAGAAGCCTTAAGTACAACATTTCCGGCAATTTCCGATGCCTGGACTATTGCTGTAAGCTTACCGTTGAAAAGATGCATCTGTGGAAGATGGAAAAGGTCAAGGCAAGTCGGGTCTCCGTTGGCGGAAGCCCTATATGAACCGCCCTTGCCTTCAGTCGTGAACGAAACGAGGCGATTGTCTGAAGGACAAAGATTTCCATTCTTATCGACAATGCTTACTTCAACATAAGCAAGGTCTTTTCCATCAGCCTTGATTGCGTTTCTGTCGACTTTAAGTTCAAAATGGTCCGGATCTCCGGCTGTGCGCACGGTACGCTCGGCAACTCTCTTGCCGTTATTGTCAAAGGCTACAACCTTCACTTCTCCCGGAGCATATTTCACTTCATTCCACATAAGTCTGTATCGGCCCTGCTCATCTGATACATCCTTTGTGCGGACACCCTGGCTTACGCCATTGATGAAGAGCTCGGCTGAAGGATAGTTGGTATATACAAAGACAGGCGTGACTTCACCTTCACGTCCGGGCCAGGTCCAATGCGGCAAAATGTGGAGAGTCTCCACATCGGGACGCCAAACGCTGCGATAGAGATAAAATCTGTCCTTAGGAATGGATGCCAGGTCGATGATTCCGAAATTGGAACTGTGATTCGGCATCAGATTATAAGGAGTAGGCTCTCCCAGATAGTCAAAACCGGTCCATACAAACTGACCTATCGACCAATCGTGATCCTGCGCCATCGCAAAATCTATATCCGGAACATTTGACCAGCTGCAATATTCCAGATCGTAGGAAGAGCATTGAAGGTCTTCATAACGTACACGACTTGTCTTGTTTACAGGAAACTTATAAACGCCTCTTGAAGAAATGGTGGATGCAGTCTCACTTCCAAGCACGATTTTGTGGGAAAGAGTGTCGTATGCCTGTTGGTAAAGGTGAACTCTGTAATTGAACCCCGGAACGTCAAGAAGACTGGCAAGACCGTTCTTGAGAACACAGATTACCTGATCCATTCCGCAGGTCGTGAATCTGGTCGGATCCTCCCTATGACAGATATCGACAAGGAACTTGGCTGTATCGTAACCTGATTTGTCGCACTGGCTTGGAACCTCATTTCCTATGCTCCAGAAGACCACAGAAGCACTGTTGCGGTATGCGTGAAGCATATTGACCATATCTTTCTCCGCCCATTCATCAAACAGAAGATGATATCCATTCCTGCATTTCCTGATGTCCCATTCATCAAAGGGCTCAACCATCATCATCAATCCCATTTCATCGCAAAGCCTGACGAGTTCGGGAGCCGGCATATTATGAGATGTCCGTATCGCATCGCATCCCATATCCTTGAGAAGGGTGAGCTGATGTCTGAGAGCGGCTTCGTTGATGGCACTTCCCAGAGGACCGAGATCGTGATGGTTGCACACTCCTTGGAATTTTCTGGACTTTCCATTCAGGAAGAAACCCTTGTCCGGAATGAGTTCAATTGTACGGATACCGAAGGTGGTCGAATATTTATCGACCAGTTTTCCACCCTTGAATACAGAAGTGACCGCCTTATAAAGGGCCGGATCTTCAGGAGACCAAAGTTCAGGTTTCTTCACAATGAGATTCTGCTCGAAAACAGCTGTTTCCTTGCTGAATTTGGAAGATGAACTCACTACCTTTCCGTTCCTGGCAACAATTTCCGTTGTCACCTTGTCCGCCCCTTCGGCACTGATTCTGATGTTGACAGCAGCACTTTTTTCGCTGATGTTTGAGCAAATCACCTGTGTTCCCCAAACTGGGATATGAACCTTGTCAGTAACAATCAGATGAACGTTTCTGTATAATCCGGCACCAGGATACCAACGGGACGATTCGGGAAGGTTTTCCAGGCGGACTGCCAGAGTATTATCCTTTCCGTCCTTGTTTACAAAGTCTGTGATGTCAAAATGGAAAGAATTATAGCCATAAGGCCATTCTCCCACATATTTTCCATTGACATAAACTTTTGCATAACTCATTGCGCCGTCGAAAAGAAGCTCGGCCGCTTTACCCTCAGCGAATCCGGGGACATCGAATTTGAGTCTGTACCAACCTGTTCCGACATAAGGAAGCCCACCTGTACGTCCGGTTTTAAGACTTGCCATTCTCTCGAAATTCTGAGTGATTGCCACCACCTGGGCATCGTTGTTCGCATCGAATGGTCCATATATTGCCCAATCGTGTGGGACAGTTACATTTTCCCATCGGGTGTCGTCATACGCAATGCCCGTGTACTCCCCGTCCGTTCTGGTGAACTTCCACCCCTTTTCGAGGAGAAATTCCTGACGGGGAGACTGAGCAAAAACAACAGTACCAGCAAACAATACTGCTGACAATAAGAAAACTGTTTTTCTCATTACTTAGCTGTCTTCATTGCAACGTGCCAGGTGCAATCTGCAGATTCATAATATAGGGTGTAAACATAGGTGCCCGCCTTTCTCATTTTCCAGTTGGCATCACCTCCGACATATTTCTTTGCGATATCGTTGTGGTATATCTTTATGTCTGATCCGTCCTGGCAAGTGAGTTCGTTGATGGTCTTTGGACCGAAAGTCCAAGCCCAGCTCCAACCGAGTACACTTATGATGCGGAAACTGCCGTTCTTGTATTCACCTGTTCCTTCCCATACATTCCTTTCAGGTATATAAACCAGCTGAGGGCATGCAGTTGATGACCAGCTTCCGTTGAAGCCTACAAGATGCAGGTTGCCGGGAAGAGTAGTGATAGAGTATGTTCCGGCATTCAGGTCAACTCGTACATAAGCCAAATCGGCAGTTGTGGAGATGTCGGCTCCACCCTTTGCAAGAGCTCCCGCATTGTCACCATAGACATCCCCTTCATTTGTACCTGCGTAAGTATATTCAATGAAATGAACGTTTGTGGATGTCATTCCCGCTTTCTTCATATTGACCAGACCCTCATATTGCTTTGAACCCGGCGTTGTCTCTTCAATACCGTGTTTGTCAGGATGGTTGCCGTTGAAGTCACCGGAAATATAAAGCATATTGATACCCGTGCTGATACGGGCAATGTTGAAATCGATGGCGACGGGCTCTGACTTGGAAACATAGTAATTGTCTCCGAAAGATGCGGTCACATAGCACTTGACAGAATGAACCTTACCCTTTGAAAGACCCAAGTTGCTTTCACCGATAAGTTTTGCGTAAAGAGTCTTTGTGTCGATGGTATAGCTTGTTTTGTAAACACCGGTCACCAGAAGCATATCAGGATGACTTTCGCTTGACATAAAAAGAGAATAGTTCAAATTGGACGGAACGCCGAAATCTGCATCCTTCCAGGTAAACGTCACATCAGTGTTATTGTCATAGTTTGCCTGTGAAATCTGAACCTGACTCATAGTATTCATCACCGGAGCGACAAATCCGCTCTCCGGGTTTGTTTTTGCCACCTCCAGCTTGTCAGGATCACAAGAAACAAGAGCCGAAGTGACTGTCAGTAATAGACAAAATATAGATTTTTTCATATTCTCCATTGATTAATTGGAACCATAACCAGGCTTGTGTGAGAGATTGCGGTTTGCAGTCAGCTCAGAAGAAGGGAAATCGAATACAAGAAGGTGGTCATCAAAGCCCTGACCGACATAACTGCCACCCTTCCATCTCCAAAGATATGAATTTGATGTGAACATATCCCAGCGGATAAGGTCTGTTCTTCTGATTGCTTCCCAGCACAGTTCGACGGAACGTTCGTTGATGATATCCTGAAGAGTGTAGTCTTCAAGGGCAGGCTGATTGGATCTTGTCCTTACAGCGTTAAGATACGTTATTCCCTTTGTCTTCTGATCTGCGTTCAGGCAAGCTTCAGCGTAGTTGAGATAAACCTCAGCAAGACGGATGAAAGGATAATCCACGCTGCACTTCATATTGGTGTTTCCCTTTGCAGTACTGAAGAAATTAAGTTTTCCTTCAGGGTCGTCAGTCCTGTTTGTCATACTGCAATACATATTGTGAGGAATATTGTTGAACTTGTAGTAGCTCCATCCCTGTGTGAACTCAGCGAGGTCGGTCATATTCTCAGTATGTCCCTTGATGTAGAAGACTGATGCGCGAGGGTCATTCCTGGGATTGTTGTAAACTCCGGTGTATTTTCCATCCTTATCATAGCCTTCATTAGGAACTGTTACACCGAAATACTTGAAGACATACTCTGATGGCATTCTGATACCTGCCCATCCACCGTTCATACCGAGCGAATACATAGGATTACCATTTGCGTCATTATCATCAGCTGCCTGGAATTCAGACTGGACAAGGAAGATGGTGCCTCCCCAGCTCTGCATTGAATCGGCATCATAGTCGATGGCGAAAAGGAACTCCTTGTTTGCATCGCTGTTCTCTCCATTGTCACCTCTGAAAAGATCTGTATAGTTTGTGCAAAGCTTATAGTTCTTCTCAAAAATCTTCTCGCATACAGCCATACACTCATTCCACTTTCCTTCACCCTTTGACGTAACTTTTCCGGCAGCATCCACTTTGGAGTTGTAAATCTGAGCATTGAGATATACCCTGGAAAGGAGTCCGAGTGCGGATCCCTTGTCGGCTCTGGGATAGTTTGACCCCGCTTCGCCAAGTTCATTTCCATTGATGAGTTCAGTACATTCCGAAACGATAAAAGTGAATACCTCCGAACGAGTTTTGGTTGAAGGGGAAACGGCGCCGAATTCCGATGTCTCTGTGACGAATGGAACGTCACCGAATACATCTATGGCAATCCAGTACATAAATGCACGAAGGAAACGAGCCTCAGCTCTCAGGGAGTGGATTTTCGTTTTCAGGGCATCATCACATCCTCTGGCATTCAGTTTGTCATCTGTAGTCTGACGAAGGAACTCGTTGGCATAGGTGATTCCGTGAAGAGTCCTGCAATAAATTGCGTAAGAAGCTGCATTGTCTGCTGTAGACCAGGTGTTCTTGTTGATATCCTGAGTCCATGCATCCTTCTCCCAGTCATTCTTGCAATTATCTGTCGAACATTCCTGAATGCACCAGAAAGCTCTTACAAGCTCGGAAGCACCAGCGTCATCCACTTCAAGACCGGACGTGCTGGTAAAACATACATAAATTTTGGAAAGTCCCGACAGGTAGTTGCTGTAGCTGTTTCCATAAGCGGTTTCTGAAGTGAAGTCATCCTCATTGAACGGATATGCATCCAGATCCTTGATACAAGAAACTGTAACTGTTCCGACAAGAAGAAGCATCAATATGTCAGTAATTATCTTTTTCATTTTTTGCTCTGCATTAGAAGTTGATGTTCAAACGAAGTGTGTAAGTCCTGCTTCTCGGAGTGCCGTTACTGTCGATACCTGACTGCGAAAGTTCAGGGTCAACTCCAGGATATCTGGTGATGACCAATACATTGTTGGCTGACAATGCAAGTCTGATTCTTGCCTTTCCTGAGAACACTTTGTTGAAGGTATAACCGATGTTGATGTCATCAATCTTGAAGAAAGAAGCGTCATAAAGGAAGTAGTCTGAATAACCCTGGGCATTGTTGTTGGTGCCTGTCCAACCTGTCTTCTTCACAATGTTTCTGTAGTTGTAGAGGTTGCTGTAGTTGATCCAGTCGTTTGCAGGGGTTGAATTGGCCTGATGATAATCCCAGTATCCCCAGTTACCTACTGAACCGTGTCCGTTGAAACCGAAATTCCAGTTCTTGTATGTAAACTTGAGTCTCAAACCGTAATACAGCCAGGGAAGAGGGCTCTTGCCTGTAAGATATCTGTCGTCATCTGTGATTTGCCCGTCGTGATTCCTGTCGACAAATGCGTTCTGGATTGGATTACCGTCGGCATCATAAACCTGCTGATAAAGGTAAAATGTCCTGGGTGCATATCCTACCCGTTGCTGCTGGAGATAACCGCCGGTACCGCCGGTGATGCTTCCCACCTGAATGAAGTAGTTTTCATTTACTTTTTCATCACCTACTGTAAGTTTGGTAAACTTGGTGTCGGAAATTGTCGCATTGCCTCCGATTTGAAGGCTGGTGGTACTGTTCCTGATAGGGAAATAGTCCACATTGAGCTCGATACCTTTGTTTCTCATACTTCCGATATTGGTGAGCAGAGTGTTTGAGAAGTTGGCACCCATAGGGATGGATACTGTGTTAAGCAGGTCTCTTGTGTCCTTCTGGTAAATGTCGATGTTACCGGTGACAAGTCCTTTGCCGAAACCGAAATCCAATCCGAGGTTGGCAGTCACGGTTTCCTCCCATTTGATGTTAGGATCGTAGGCGCTGGGGGTCAAATAGTAAACTCTGCCGTCACTACCCATATTGTATATGTTACGAACAGAAGTTGACATTGTGTAATTTGCAATATATGAATAGTTTGCAATACCGCTTTCCTGACCGGTGATACCCCAGCCCGCTCTGAACTTCAGCTCATCGACAGCCTGAACGTGTTTCAGGAATGATTCCTCCTTGATGTTCCACGCAAATGCGGCAGAAGGGAAAAGACCCCATCTGTTCTCCTTTGCAAATCGTGATGAACCATCGTCTCTGAGAGTGAAGGTGAAAAGATAACGGCTCTTGTATGAATAGTTGAGTCGGCCGTAGAAAGAAACAAGGAAATGCTCCTCTCCGTGATTGGTGGGATTCCCATATAGGTCATCCTTCTTCACATCGATACCCTTGGTCGTGTTGACATAATCTCCATTGTACCGGGTTTCGCTGTGACTGAAATTATAGAAGTGCTCGTATGAGTAACCGAGCATAGCATCCAGCTTGTGTCCGTTGAAGTCGTGGGCATAGTTTGCGAAGAATTCAAGCATATCGTTGTAGTTGAACGAATTGCTCATAGAATAAGTACCTACGCCCGGCGCAACTGAATCGTTTATCAGTCCCCAGTATTTTTCTTTCGGCTTGCGGGTGTTGCTGCTTGAGCTTCTGTCGGTGCTCATTCTGAGATTGAACTGCAAGTCTTCGAAATCGTGTACTTTATAGTTTATCACACCGCTGAGAGTGTATCCGATATTGTGTCTGTCAACATAATAGTTGTCGTACTGCATCGGGTTGGTAGCAGCGCCGTTCCCCGGAACAAAAGTTTTTGTTCCATCCGCATTTGTGATAACGGAGCCTCGTACATAGTAACCATAGTTGATGTCTTTGTTGGCATCATCCATATAGACAGGAAGCGTAGGGTTGAATCCGGCCGCAGAAGAAACGCTTGCACTTGCAGGAGAAGAGAAAGATGTGTTGACCTTTCCATTCAAAGTGATTGACAGGTGTTTGTCAAGGAACGTAGGATTCAGGAAAACGTTAACTGTGGGTCTGTGGCTCCAGGAACCCAGAGTCTGGCCGCTGTTCTGGATGTAGCCCAGAGATACACGGTAAGGAAGATGTCCATTGAGTGTTGTGCCGGTAACTCCGATATTGTGGGTTGAACTGAATCCAGGCTTGGTGACCAGACCAATCCAATCCGTATTCGCAGAACCCATCAATTCTTTGGCGGCGGCCAAAGAACCCGGTCTGTCGGCATAGATTTGTTCAAAATATGCGCGGTATTCATCTGCATTCATTACATCCTCACGTCCCAGATAGTGGCTGACACTTGCGGATCCGCTGTAAGAAACCTTTGGCCGTTTGCTTTCGCTGGCTTTCTTTGTCGTAACGAGTATGACACCGGAAGCGGCGCGTGATCCGTAGATTGCTGCTGAAGAAGCGTCTTTCAATACTGAGAATGAGTCAATATCATCAGGATTGATTGAAGAAAGACTGTTGGAACTGAGTGGAACTCCATCAACAACGACAAGAGGTTCGTTGGAAGCATTCAAAGAAGAAATACCGCGGATTCTCATTGTTCCGTCTGAAAGTACAAGAAGTCCGGATACTTTACCCTGAAGCAGCTGGTATGAAGAAGATACGGCACCACGGTTGATGTCTTCTGCTTTGATTGCAGATACGGAACCTGTCAGGTCACTCTTCTTTGCTTGACCATAACCGATTACTACAACATCATCCAGAAGGATTGCATCATCGGTAATGACGATTTTTCCGTTCTTGAACTCTTCGGAAGAAGCCACAATCAGGCGAGTGGTATAACCAAGGCAACTTACAGTAATAACAGCATCTTTGCTGGACGCATTGAATGTGAAGTTACCGTCAATATCAGTAATGACGCCCTGATCGGTTGCGTCATTCTCAAACACAGCGGCACCGATTACAGGAATATTGTTGTTGTCGACAACAACACCTTTAATCTGGTATTTACCGTTCTGCGAATGAAGTACTTGGCTGCAGAGAAGCAGCAAAGCAAAAGACAAAACAGAAAATAATTTTTTCATGAATGTTTTTATTGAAAATAATAATAGTACTCTTCTGATTATCGAGTTTTATTGCGCATTGTAGAAATCGTCGATGGATTTCATATTTTCATTTGTTTTACCATCCTTGTCAAACAGATTTCCCCATTGAGGAGTCGTCGCTTCCCATATAAATGTCCCGATACCCAAGTTCCCCGGCACGGCCTTGACTATCTCGTTGACTTCCTTTCTGTAATCCTGATATTCAACAACCATAACCGGTTTACCGTATCTGGCTGCAAGGTCATTGAGATTTGACTTGAGATCGTCAAGAGTGCCGTGCCATCTTGGATAGTATGATTCACCTATCACGTCAAACTTGACATCTCTGGCAATCATTTTGTCGAAGAACCGGACTGATTCGTCATTCTGTCCGCCACAGGCGATGTGAATCATTATCTTGATGGAAGGATCCGCTGCCCGGACTCCTGCGCTTGCACAACGAATCATCACGGCGAATGATTCATATTTTCCATCTTCTATCTTTCCCTGAGGCCAAACCATTCCGTGGTTCACTTCGTTTCCTATCTGAACCATATCCGGTTTCACTCCTTCCTGGATGAAGCGCTTGATGACAGAATTCGAATAGTTGTATATCTGCCCTTCAAGACCGGAACCCGATTGGGCCCACGAAGCCGGCTTGAACTGCTTCGCCGGATCGGCCCAGGTGTCGGAGTAATGGAAGTCGAGAAGAAAATTCATCCCGGCCGCCTTGATGCGCTTTGCAAAGGCAAGTGTTTGTTCGAGTCCGCAATAGCCTTCCGGAGAATAACCGTTCTTCGCAGTAGGATCGACAAAGAGACGAAGTCTTACCCAATTGAAATGATGGTCTTTAAGTATTTCAAGAACATCTTTTTCAACGCCGTTGTCCGAGAACTTTACACCCCTGTCTTCCTGCGCGGGAACCCAGCTGATATCTGCTCCGATGCAGAATTCGTTGAATGCCACCTTGCTTTCAAATGGTGCAAGATAAAGAGGCGCTTTTTTGGGGTCTGCATACTGGTCTCTTATGCCGGAATATATTGCCATAATGTTCCTGTCGGCCCTGCCGTTATTGGGGAATAGCGATCTGGTAGGAGCCCAGGCCATTGTACCATATCCGAGTCCGTTCGGAGTAGACTTGACTATATCGTTGATAATCTTGATGTTATTCGCATTGGCACCATACTCGCAAATATTAACTGGCTTACCGTATCTTTTGGTCAAGTCATAAATGTTTGCTTTCATATCATTGTAGGTCTCGTGCCACTGCTCGTAATATGAAAGACCGATGATGTCAAACTCAGCACCGTACTTTACCATATGGTCGAGGAAATCCCGGCAGAGGGTGTTTTCTCCACCAAGAGCAAGGTGAACCTGCAGTTTTGCATCGGGAAGTATCTCGCGGACAGCTTTCTGTCCGGCCACATAAAGACCCATACAGGCGGCCCAGTTTTCTTCAGTGGCATCATCCATCACCTTTCCTTCCGGCCAGACAAGACCGTGACTGATTTCATTGCCTATCTGTACGATTCCCGGCGCAGCTTCGGCTTTTTTGAGCTGAGTGAGAACATCCTTTGTGTACTCATACATCTTTTTTTCAAGAGCCTTGCCTGTAAGCCCCTCCCATTTGGACGGCTTGTACTGTTTGTCCGGATCAGCCCAGGTATCACTGTAATGGAAATCGAGGGCGAACTCCATCCCGGCATCCTTGATGCGTTTGGCAAATTCAATGGTCTTTTCTGTTCCGCAGAAACCTTCCCGGGAATAACCGTTCGGCGCTTCCGGATTGACGAATATTCTCAGACGGATTACATTGAATCCATATTTTGCCATTATCTTGAGAGGATCTCCGGGGGTGCCGTCTGTATCATAATATACAGTACCTCTTGCCTCTGCGGCCGGTATTTCTGACACGTCAGCGCCTATGCAATAGAAAGGTGCATCCTGGGCCATAACGTTCAATCCGAACAGAATGGAAGCTGCTATTGCCGCTGAATAAACAAAAACTTTACCCATAATGCCGTTATTTTGCTTTGAATGATACCGATGCGGTTGGAAGTCCTTCAGCTGCAGCTTCTACTGTGACATCGCCTGCCTTGTCGGCTGCTACTATACAAAGACACATTCCGCAGTATGCCTTTCTTTCCGATGCTTTCGTAGAACTGAGGTCTGACATATTCCCGCTTTCAACGCCTATTATCTTTGCACCTTTCACGTTGAATTTGACAAGGTTATCTGCATAAGGACAGAGATTGCCATCTTTATCAAGCACTTCTACCGTGATATGGGCACAGTCGTCCGGAACGGCTTTGAAGCTTTCTCTGTCAACTGTCACTTTGAGCTGTGCCGGATCGCCTGCCGTACGGATGATTTCTTCGTATTTCACTCCGTTCTTATAACCTACCGCCTTGATTTCTCCCGGCTGATATTCGACGTCCCAGATAAGGTGAAGGTCAGCGGTTGTGGCATAAGTCTTTCCAGGGGCATACTGTGCCCAGCTGATGTCCACACCACGGCGAGGGTATTCGGTTGCCTTCGTTCCATATGATTTTCCGTTTACAAAGAGTTCAACGGTCTCCATATTCGTATAGCATCCAACCTGCATTATTTTACCCTCGTTTCCTCTCCAGTTCCAGTGCGGGAGAAGATGCAGTACGGGCTCTTTGGTCCAAAGGCTCTTGAAGAAATAGTATCCGTCTTTCTTGAAGCCGCAATTGTCAAGATAACCTGAGCCTGCACCTCTTGATGGCCAGAATGTCTCACCATAATAGTCTATGCCGGTCCACATAAAATCACCTATGACATAGTCATAAGCTTCAGTAAACACCCAGCGTCTCTCTACGTCGATAACACCGCTGCCTATGATACTGCTCGCCCTGCGGGCACCGCCGCCCATCATTCTGCCTCCCGTCATCCGGCCGCCCATAGGATTTGCTGCTGCCTTGGAAGGATCGAAATTCTCAGGAGTGAAACCAGGTATGTTGTAGTTTCCTCTTGATCCGCTGTTTCCGCCGGTCTCTGTCCCGACAACCCTTCTGTTGGGAAAGTCCTTCTTGTCAATGGCATACATAAGTTCTTTTCTCTCTCTCCAGCGGTCGGGGTAATTGTATCCTACGATATCGTTTTCGAAAGCGGCAAGAAATTCTGGTGTAGCAGGTGTGTTTGATGCGATTTCATCATTGCCTGAAGTGACAAGTCTGGTAGGGTCAAGTTTGTGGCAGATTGCTATGAGTTCTCTTGCAATCCCGGGGCCAGCGGCAGTAAACTGATCCTTGATTTCATTTCCGACACTCCACATTACAACTGAAGGGTGATTGCGGTCACGCTCGACCATTGCGCGAAGGTCTTTCTCGTGCCATTCCTTGAAATAGATGGAGTAGTCCATTGTGTTCTTGGGAGTTACCCACTGGTCGAATGCCTCGTCCATCACGAGCATGCCCAGACGGTCGCAAATGTCAAGGAATTCCGGAGCAGGAGGATTATGTGCAGTACGGATTGCATTGCATCCGCCGCTCTTGAGGATTTCTATTCTTCTTTCCCATACTCTTTCCGGGACAGCAGCACCCACGGCCCCTCCGTCGTGATGTACATTCACACCATACATTTTGATATGCTTTCCATTCAGGAAAAAACCCTTGTCGATATTGTACTCGATAGTTCTGATGCCCAAAGTGTTCTCGACGCTGTCAATTACTTTTCCGTTCACTGAAATAGTGGAAACAAGCTTGTATAGGTATGGGGTATCCAGATTCCACAGAACTGGATTCTCAACGATTACTTTTTGAACTACCGGAGTGTCAGCGCCACCGAGAATGTCAACTGAGCATTCTGTCGTTGCAACTTCTTTTCCTTCAGCATCAACGACAGTCTGACGGACTCTGGCTGACATACCGTTCATAGTGCCGTTGATGATTTTTGATTCAACTGCTATTGTGGCTTTGCCGTCATTCACCGACTCGGTGTAGTTGAACACGCCCCATTTCTCAAAATATGTCTTTGCCGTCTCAATCAGCCGGACGTGACGATATATGCCTGAACCTGAATACCATCTTGAATTCACTTGTCCTGAATTGTCCACCTTGACTGCAATTACATTCTTACCGCTTCTCAGAAATGGTGAAAGGTCGTAAGAGAAACTGCTGTATCCGTAAGGCCAGTTGCCAACTTGCTTTCCGTTGACCCAAACGGTACTGTTCATATATACACCGTCAAACTCGATTGTGTATCTTTTGTCTTTGCTGAAGTCATCAACGTTGAATGACTTGCGATACCAACCTGTTCCCATAGGAAAATAACCTACACTACCACTGGAGTTTTCCTGCCGGTTCTCTCCCTCTATGCTCCAGTCGTGCGGAAGATTCAATTGTCTCCAGGAAGCATCATTGAATTTTTCAGCTTGGGCACCCTTGATGTCAGCCTGAATGAATTTCCAGCCGGCATCGAAATTCGTAACCTTTCTGCCGGCATCTTCTGCGGACAGGCTGGGCGAAACGAAACCGAGCAACATTGTTGAAAGTAATAACGCGATTGTTCTCATCTCCGATTGTTAATAGTTTTAATAATTCATTATGCTATTTAATAATATTTTATCTTTGTCAAAAATAATCACGCAAAATTTAGATAAGGTGGACAAAATAATCAATATGGTGGACAAATTCCAAACACGGATATTCTTTATTGCTTTTATTCTTTTATTCTATTTTTCCTCATTTCCCGCATCCGCCAGCATCATCCTTCCTGACAAATACATATCCCGACAACTATCGACATCTCAGAATCTTCCATACAATTATGTCGATGATATCTATGTTGACAGAACCGGATTTGTCTGGCTCAGTCTTTATGGTGGAGGACTTTCTATGTACAACGGTTCATTTTTCACCTCCTTTTCCACAGAGTCAAGTCAGAAAATCAGCAGCAACTTTGTAACTAAAGCCCAAGAGGATGCTTTCGGAAGACTTTGGGCCAGTTCCTCTGCCGGGATCAGTCTCATTGACATCAGGACCATGACAGTACTTCCTGTCCCACAAGTAATTGACAGTCTTGTAAGCAATAGATTCTGCAACTATATCGCAATTGATACTCAAGATTGTCTGTGGTTTGAGGCAGGAGGATCTCTGTATAGATGCAGTTTTACAAGTCAGGGAGACATCGATTCACTCAACTCCATCTGTCTGAAGGGTTCGGCACAGGATGACAATAATCTGTATCTTGTTTTCAAAGATCTGGACTGTGACGGAAGCGTTTATGTCACTGCTGAAGGGAAATTGACAAAAGTAGTTTATGATGATTCCAAAAAAGCGTTAAAAAGGATAACTGTCTCAGATTCGATGATCTTCGGTCCTGATGCCAGAGTTCTTGATTTGATTAAGAAAGAGAATGAAATTTGGATAGCAAGCGGCAACGGCCTATTCAGATTCGATTCCAACACGGGGGACTGGAGGTTATACAGAAACGATGCTTCGGACGAAAAAAGTCTTTCCCACAACAAGGTTACTGCCTTATGTCTTACTAATGACAACACTCTGCTGGCCGGCACACTGAACGGACTTAACGTCTATAATCCTCTTGAAGACAATTTCGACATCTATAACTCAGAGTATGATGATTATGGCAACAAAGTTCTTTTCAACAACTTCATCAACTGCATTCATCAGATTGGCGATGATATCTGGATAGGGACAGAAATAGAGGGGGTGACAGTGCTGTCAAAAAAAGGAATGAACATAACCAATATCCAACATAAGCCAAATGACCCCTATTCATTTCCCAACAATCCTGTCAAAACCCTCTACTATGACAGGTCCGGCAAGTTGTGGCTATGTACCGTCGAAGGCGGTATATCCGTTCAGAAAAAAGGCAGAAACTCTTTTGTCACTTATTCCGGACAGAATTCCAATCTTCCGACAAACGATATAACAACATTCGAGCAGGACAACAGCGATACTGTTTGGGCAGGAACCTGGGGTGAGGGCGTATGCCTGATAAACGTCACGGGAGAGCACCTTCAAGTTCATCTGGTTGACGATGTTAATGATGGAAGATTTGCAAAGTATATCAATTACCTGAAATTCGATTCCATCAACAATTATATGTGGATTGCCTCTCTTGATGGTCTTGCCTGCTATGATATAACTCACGGCAAGTATCTGGATTCTCCTGTTCTTGATGATATCAAGGAATGTAATGATCTCTTCATCGATTCCCAAAACAATCTTTGGGTCGGACATCAGCACGGAATCAGAAAGGTGCATTTGCATTCTATGCAATATGCCGACTATTCCGGTTTGTCCGGTGTCGTTTCCATCACTGAAAAAAATGACGGCACAATCCTCGCCGGAACTGTACGGAACGGTCTGTTTCATCTGTCTGCCGATAATGTTTTTGAACACGTCGAAATCTATTTGCCGACAAACAGAATTCTGAATGTAGTGCCGGCCGGCTCAAGTATCTGGGTGTTTTGTGCCCGAGGCATAGTAAGAATCAAAGATGATTTTTCCACACAAAGTTTATCCTATTCGGACGGTATTCCTTTTTTCCCTTCACACAAAAACGCAATATGCAAGTCAGCTGACGGCAATATCTGCATAGGACACCAGAAAGGATTCTCCGTCATCCATCAATTGAACGGAGAAAAGACAATACATCCATCCAGGATTATGCTGTTTCAAGTCTCCTGTTCAGGAAAAAACAGGTATGCCTTCAATGAAACTGAGATAGATGTCCACGAAAGAGACAAAAACATCAACCTTTGCTTTTGTGATTTAACCTACGAGCTGACAAATTATGCCACATATAAATATAAGTTCATCGGTACAAAAAATGAAGATTGGCAGAACATCAACGCTACTGACAAGACTATCAGGCTTACCAGTCTCAAAAAAGGAAAGTATCCTCTGCAAATAATCAAGGCAGATGCAAACGGACACGAGCTGTGCCATCTTGACCTTTTGCTGCGAGTCAAACCCTTCTTTTATAAAACAGTATATTTTTACATTATCCTCTTTGGAGTCTTAGCATTGTTGTTTATGACCGAGTTTCACTTGAGAACCAAACGCTTGCGTCAAAGACAGACTGAACTTGAAGAGGAGATTCAAAAGCACATCGGACTTCTTTCCAAACAAAAAATCGAGCTTGAAGAAAAGACAACAGAATTGTATCATCAGAATCAACTGCTTGCGAAGCAAAACGAAGAACTGGCAAGCCAGAAGATTCTCATCCAATACGATGTGACACACGTCAACGAATCATCCGACAATAATTTCCGGACAAAGCTCATCGATACTGTAATGCAACTGTACAAGAACCCCAATCTTGACTCCGAAATGTTCTGCGAAGCTATGAATACCAGCAAAAGCGTATTGAACAACAAAGTCAAGGAGGTCACTGGAATGCCTTTGGGAAGATTCATCCGTGTATTCAGACTTTCTGTTGCCAAAGAAATACTTACACACAACACGGATGAATCCAAGAATATCGCAGATGTCGCTTACGAAGTTGGCTTCAATGACCCTAAATACTTTACAAGGTGTTTTTCGAATGAATATGGTTTTCCCCCTTCTGAATCAAAGATAAGAGGATAATCTTTACATTCTTATATTATGAACATTCAGAAAGTTGCAACGACCTTGATGTCTGTGGTGTTGTCTGAAGCGGTGCGAACCCAGAGGCGTTTGGTTTCAGAATCATAGAACCATCCTGCTCCGTTACGGACGGCTTCAGCAGAGTCAAGAGCATTGAGTACTGTTCCGTTCTCACTTACTGCGGTGGGTTTTGCCGAAAGGAAGGACTTGAGGACATAATTACGGTTTTCCGGCCGGTACTTGCCGTTGCTCTTTGCCATAGTCATCGTCCAAGAGACATCAGACAGGTCGCTGCTGAATTCGGTGAAACTGCAGATTCCCTTCTCGTAATCCATACTGCGACCGTCATCCTCATAGAGAGTGTAGGTTGTCTTGCCTGCAGGATACACATCCAAAGTCATAAGGTCACGATTCTTCTCTCCGAGATACTGCATTTCCTCCTGCATAGGGATGATGGATCCCGCCTTGATGAAGATTGGCATAATCTCCATAGGAGAGAGGAAGGATTTATACTGACGGCCGGAGATGACCTCCCCTGTCCAATAGTCTATCCAGTCTCCGCCGGGGAAATATACAGGACGGCTGAGAGCATTCTTGGTAACCACAGGGCATATCATCATACTCTGTCCGTACATATACTGGTCGGAGATATCATAGGTATTCTCATCCTGAGGATAATCCATTACAAGGGGTGTCATCATCGGACGTGCTGTCTTGTAAAGGTCATAAGATGCGGAATAGATGTAAGGAATGAGACGGTAGCGGAGGTTGTCGTAGGTGCGGAAGATGTCCATAGCTTCCTTGCCGTAGGTCCAGGGCTCGTGATAGCGGGGATGATCCATTCCGAATAGGGTTGCCATAGGAGTGAAGAGACCGAATTCGCACCAGCGCACATAGAGCTCCGTATCGTACTCCGAATACTGCTCAAAACCTCCCATATTGTGAGCCCAGTAGCTGACTCCTGAAAGTGCGAGATTAAGACCGCCGCGTACTACGGGCTCAAACCACTGCCATTCACTGCCCCAGTCTCCGGCCCAGATGTAAGGGTATCTCTGGATTCCGGCATAACCCTCGCGTGTCTGGTTGAAGCCGCGCATCTTGTTCTGTTCCTTGAATTTCTCGTACGGAGCGGCGGCGTATGCTATAGGGAATACGTTGTGGAGACGCTCAAGTTCTTCACCCTTCTTTGTCTGTGGAGCCGGACCTGCATTGCGGAAACGCATTCCGAAAGCGCTTCCGACATCCGTCTTCACGAACATACAGCCCTTGTCGACTATTTTTTTCACGGCATTGTCCCACCACCAGTCGACGGCTTTCTGGTTGAAGAAGTTGACGATTCCTGTGCTCTCGAGACCCGGGTACAGAACTCCTCCCTTGGCCTTTGCCTGGTCGAGCAGTTTGAATTCAGGACCGTTGTCGAGGATGGAACGGATGTGAAGTCCCATCATCGCCACGTGTTGGTCATATACCCTGTCGAACATATACTGGGGGTCCTTGAAGGTAGGTCTCCACTCAAAGGTTGCGCCTCCATTGCCAAAACCTCCCTGATCTGTATTGAAATAGCGCCAGGTTGAGTCCAGCCAGAGCACATCGAAAGGTATCTTGTTGTCTCTCATCTGCTTGACGAGCTGGACGGGATAGAGGTCGGAAGTATACTGTTCGTTGCTCCAAGTCCCTCCCGAATAAGAACCGAGATGAAGGCCGAATGCGAATTCGGGTACCAGAGGCGACTTTCCTGTAAGGTCTGTATAAAGATCGAGAATCTTGTAGAAATCCCCCCGGAAGAAATAATAGTCCATTTCTCCTCCTGTAGCCTCGAAAGAGTACTGCCCGGTGTCTGACCAACCCATATCCCAGACATTCGGAAAGGCATTGTGGAAGAATATACCGTATCCTTTGGTGCTCATAAAGAAGGGCACGGGACAGTAATTGGCCCTGAGAATATCCTTACCGCCCACTGCCGGCTTGGGGCCGAAACCAAGACCTACATTCAAGCTGACCCTATGACCTCTTTGATCCAGAAAGTCCATCCTCTCGCCGAAACCAAAGAAATGCTCGGCGGGGTCCAGTTCAACTCGGTTGATGACAGCCTGTGCATCCTCGAAATGAGGTGCTCCGCTCTCTTTGTAAAGACTCTTACCTTCGGTGTCAAAGACCTCGACTGCGTAATTGGCAGATTTGTCAAGGCAGACTCTGATTGCAGAGGTGGAGAGTACGGTCCTGCCGTTATCATCAGACTCTTTTACTTGAACAGAAGGCCAGTCGTACTTTACAACCATCCACTGCTCATCGGGTTCGAATGAGTTGTCGCGGCTGCGGCGTACACGAAACATCTCCGGTGTGCAGAATTCTATTTTCACTGTCCCTTCCGCTGTCTTGTAACTGAAGGTCTTGGGGGCCGAAAATGCGTCAGAGAAGCACAACGTGGCCAAAAACAGGGCTAAGAGGAAAAACCGTTTCATACGATTTATTGCAGTCTGGGATTCCAGCCTTTCAGGACGTATGCAGGATTGCGGTAGTTGCGTATGGTCTCTGCATCTTTCTCGGCATCAAGCTGACGTGAGAGAGGGTCGCGCTGGGAGACGTCCACCGGTTCACCCGTATCGGCATCGCGGGTGTTGAATTCGAGCATAGTCTGAGTATCATACTCAATTTTGCTCCACCCCTTGGGATTGAGCCCGCGCACACGGCAGTCAATGACAACAAATTCAGCCGTAGGATAACCCATATGAGGCTGCGTGGTCGAATGACCGTAATTGAATGGAACTGCAGTCTTTCCTTCGAGCAGGCATTCCACAAGCACGTCACCGTGATCAGGAGAGAAATTGCGCACCCAGGAGAGGGGGCCGCCGCCGTTGAGGAAATGGCAACGATATGCAAAAACAGACCCGCGCCCGAGCAGAGAATCGCCGGCACCATCAAGCTTGCAACCTTCGAGGTACACGGTTCCGTTGAGCTGCCAAGCGTCACCTGTGCCCACAAGGCAGGAACGATAGATGGCTATGCGCTCTCCATTGACCAGAATACCTTCAGCCTGGCCCCATACGTCAGTTGCAATGTACATATCCTCGATGGTGATGTCACGGCAGTTGTCCACAGTGAAAGCAGCACGGCGTGAAGGGAAGGTTCCCCGCATTTCGTTCGTCTTGTAGTTTGTGGGATGGGGATTGAATACCTCACTGTTGGCATAATGCACGATGGTGCGATCCATACCTTCACCCCTCAACACTATGTTGGATTTATTGCGGAAATAGACTATCTCCTCGTATTCTCCTTTGGCTATGTTGATGACTGTTTTTTCCTTACTCCAGTCCGGAACGAAATCAAGAGCACCCTGGACGGTATTGAAATCTCCCTTTCCGTTGCAGTTCACTGTAAGGTTATGGGGATCTGCAGGTCCGGACTGCTTGGTTCTGAACTTCCATTCATTCTTTTTCACCCCTTTGAACGAACCGCACTGCAACACTCCGTTATCGATGGTGACATAGTACTCGTGACCATAGTCGAGCATATTGTGGTGAAGGTTGATGATGGCGACGCTGTCCCTGACCAGTATCGGATGAAAATGGAATCCGTCGGTGAATCCGCCTATGATGGTGAGCTGGTATTCAGTGTTGGAAGTGGGATCGGCCCCGCAGGAAGGAGTGCCGGGAACGGTGTTCCTGTTGGTGGCGACAGTCGTGCGGGAATAATCGTATGGAGTTTTGATGTAATCACATTCGGGACCATATTTCCTGCTGGTTTTTGGACCTGCCGGAATGCTCAGGTCAAGAGTCTCGACAAGCTTGTCAGTGGCCGCATCGTAGACACGGATAAAACCTTTTTCTCCGACAACTGGTGTCCCGCTGAAAGTAAGCACAAGGTGTGTATCAGGGTTCACATTCTCTGCTCCCTTCTCAGGGAAGAATGCAGGGGCTGCCGTCAGCAGAGGAAGGACAGCCAGAATAGTTTGAAAAAACATATTATATTATCTTGTATTATTTACATTTCAAAATCTTCACCGTTGATGCTGCAACTTTCGAAAGTTACGTCCTTGTAGGCTCCTCTGAGACTGTTTCCATCGGTCACCCCATCGAAATTGCAGTTGCGGAAATGGATGTTGTTCACATTCTCCGGATCCTCCAGACCGTCGATGACAAGAGCGTTGCGAGCCTTGACACAACTGACGTTCTCTATGTTGACATTCCTGACAGTGGGTATGAATCCGCGCTCGGCGACCTCCCTCGGCTCATAGAGAAGGTTCACGCTCGCGATGGCTCCTCCACAGGTGCCGACTTCCACATTCTTGAACCATATATTCTCGATGACACCGCCTCTTGCAGTTGAGGTCTTGATACGGAGCACCACGTTGAGGTGGGGAGAGTCCATCTTACAGTCAGACACATAAAGGTTGCGGTATCCGCCGGATATCTCGGATCCGATGGTTACACCTCCGTGGCCGTTGGCCATATTGCAGTTACGTACCACGATGTTCTCACTGGGACGTCCCCATCTGCGTCCGTCCACGTTACGTCCGCTCTTGATGGCTATGCAGTCGTCCCCGGTATTGAAAGTGCAGCCCTCAATAAGGACATTCCTGCAGGACTCGGGATCACAGCCGTCCCCGTTGGGACCGGAATTGTCAACTGTCACGTTTCTGATAATAATATCTTCGCACAGAAGTGGATGAAGCACCCAGAAAGGTGAGCGCAGCAAAGTCACGCCTTCTATCAGGACAGTCTTGCAGAGTGTGAAATTGAGAGTCTGGGGGCGGAGTGTGTTCTCCACGCTTGTAATTCTCTCGTACACAGGTTTGGAAGCCTCACCCCACTTGAGGAGTTCAAGACGGGAAGGAGCGATGAACTCAGCCTTGGGATCATCACCCAGATAGTGCCCCATACGTTCATTGTACATCTGGAGCCTCCACCAGTTCTCATATGAAGCCTGTCCGTCTATGGTGCCGTTCCCGGTCACGGCAATGTTGGTCTCACCATAAGCATATATCAGGGGATGTGCATTGTTGACATCGACACCCTCCCAGCGTGTACGGACTGCGGGGAAATACAGATTCACGTCGGGGATGAATTTCAGTACTGCGTTGTCGGCAAGGTGAAGGTTGACATTGCTCTTGAGAGTGATGGGACCGGTATACCACTCTCCGTCAGGTACTTCAACTGTGCCTCCGCCATTCAGACTGACGGTGACAATAGCAAGATTGATGGCCTCGTGGCAACTTTGTTCGGGATTGCCAGCGACCGCTCCGAAATCTGCAATGCTGACAGAATACTCGGGGAAGCTGACCTTGGTCATAGTCTTGACGATATTCTCCGCCTGCTTCCACGGGTCTGTCACATTGCCGGAGCAGGAAGCGAAAAGCGCTGCAAGAGAAAGGAGGATGACTGTTTTTTTCATATCGGTTATTTTGGTTATTGTTAGTATTATTCCTCTTATTTGAGATTCACTTAGTAAAGAGAAAAAAATAAGT
>DCIN01000063.1:30207-35758 GCA_002315815.1 Bacteroidales bacterium UBA1725
TATTTTTTGAGATTTACTTAATATTCAATTATTCGCCAAAGCTCACGAAGAGTCTGTTCCGGATTCCATCTGTCATCGAAGGTCCATTGGGCCGTACATTCCCAGTTGGCAAGAGGTGTACCTTCCACCCTGCTGATTTGGCTGCCGGCCACTCCCACCGGGGCTTTGCTCAGATTGGTTTCAGGCCAGTTGGAATTGTCAGAATCGTTGATGATATTGTAGTAATATATCCGTTCGCCCCAGGGACAAGGGTCCTTCACCTGATCAGAATATGCGTAGTGAATGTTCTGATTCAGGATGTTGGAACTCATACGGCTACTGAGGATGTAAAACATACTGTCGTGATGATAGCGTCCCAGAAGTGTAGGGCAGGATGCGTCAAAGTTGGAATTGGTGATAACGAATTTTTTGTTGATGTCTCCGCGTCCATCGTGCCATATCATTGCCCTGCCGCCTCCATAGAAATTGCAGCGGGTGGCATAGCACCAGCCACGAGGGCAGATGAAATCCACTCCCGGTGAATTAATGTCGAGATCAGCGTGATAGTACATTCCATCGCCACCTTGTGCCCAGAGAGAAAGGGCGTCGTTGCCATTGGAATTGATGGTGGTATTGACAATGATGGTTCTGTCCGCCCTGCCCATCACCACCATCCTGTGCTGAATTGACTGAGGCTGCTTAGGGTCGAGAGGACTCGCATCGAAAGCATTTGTAAGGGTAAAACCACTCATTATGAAATCGTTGGCTTTGTCGGTCAAATTAATCACCACTCCGCTCTGCCTTCTGTTTCCCTCTGCGGGAAAATCCTTCTCGGAGAGTTCTATGACAGTATTGTTCCTGTCCTCACCAACAAGAAGCACGTTGGGTCTGTCCACGTTGAGTGATTCGTGATAACATCCGCCCAGAACAAGAATCTTAAAATAACCGTCGGCTGTCTCAGGTGCCTTGTCTATGGCCGCCTGTATGCTTTCACCGGGCTTCACCACCACGTCGAAATCCTTTGGATTCATCAGATGCTTCCTGAACATCGTGAATACTCCCCTCTCGTTGCCTCCTCTGGAATCCGCAGAAACCTTGGTCTTGTATCTGGGGTCGTTTTCCTTGAGCCACACAGAATAAGCATCGTAGAGGACAGAAGCGTTGGAATTGTACCAACTGTAGCCATTGCGCCTCTCACGTCCTATCTGCTCCAGATGACGACGTGGCAGTCCGTCACGGTCCACAACTATCGGCTCTCCGTATTCGAGGTCATAGAAGCGAGCCCACAAGGGAGCTGCAGCCATATCTTCGACGAGTCTGGTGGTGCGTTCTCCATCCACTACGCCACGCTCTGTACGATATCCGGTAATTTTGTGATTGTCCAGCCATTCCATTGCACCATGTATGGCAGCTTTCACCCTTTTGTCCGGATTCTTGACCTTCATCAGCAGCTGAACCAGCTTGACGCTCTCCGCCGAGCAGAATGACGGAATCTCGTATGTGCGTCCAGTTGTGGGTTTGAGAGTTACCGGGTCATTCTGCTGGCACCACACTGTAAGTTTTTTCCCGTCAACAATCTGTGCGTCCAGAATGCAGTCTATTCCTTTGTCATACGCTTCCGACAGTCTTGCTCTCATAGCATCATCCACAAGCTTGCCTCCATAGGGAGCGACTCCGTCACATATATTACGGAACATTCCGAGAATATTGGACATATTGTTGTCGTTGAACGTCACGTTCACCTGATAATCCTGCGGATTCGGCCAGAACTGCGGCCATCCTCCATTGGGATACTGCCCGGCAAGAAGGAATTCGAGTCCTCCGGTGAAGCCTTCCTTGTACCTGTCATCACCCGTAGCTGCGTAGGCAAGGGCAAGCGCATTCATCTGAGAAGTGGTGGCATTGTTATCCACCGTGGAATCATCCGTACGCTGCTTGTCCTGAATAACCTGAGCCTTCTGGGCTGGAGTCAGGGTAGAGGACATATTGACATTTTTCGGCCAACCTCCTGTAACTCTCTGATACAAAAGAATCTGGTCAGCAATTCTACGTCCTTCTTCACTGGCATAATCTACAGGCCTCCACTGGGCTGAAGCCACCGTCTGGGAAAGAAACAGAAGAGAAAGGGCAATAACCTTTATCTTTGGGATAATACGTATCATACTTTGGTTATCCATCGTTATTTGTGGTTTTAGTTTCGAAGACGCAATTTATGAATATTCGCAGAAAGCACCAAGAAAAGTAGAAGTCTTACTGAAAATTCCGCCTGTCCAGAAACCTATAGGAAGCTGCTTCAAGCAGGTGAGACGGCTCAATTTCTTCAGAATCCGCCAAATCCGCAATAGTTCTGGCAACCTTTATTATCCTGAAATATGCCCGCATCGACAAATGCATTCTCTCCATTATGGTGCCCAGAGTCTCCCTGCATGCATCGGACAATACGCAATACCTCTCTATCTGCCTGTTGTTCATCTCCGCATTGGTTGATATGGGCTCGTCGCGGAAACGTTCAATCTGCTTCTGCCGGGCGCTCTGCACTCTTGATGCCACCAGTCTGCTCGGCTCCGCCTTCGACTTCCCGGCTTCGAGTATTCTGTCAGGAGTCACGGTGTACATCCTGCATTGGAGATCCACCCTGTCCAGAAGCGGGCCGGAGAAGCGCTTGAGGTAAGCTATTCTCTGATACGGTGTGCATACACAGCGGTCGCCGTCCCCATAATACCCGCAGGGACAGGGATTCGAAGCTGCCACCAAAGTGAAAGACGCAGGGAAGACGACTTTGGACCTGAGCCTGGAAATAGTCACATATCTGTCTTCCAGTGGAGCGCGCAAAGCTTCAATAACGGTCTTCGGCATCAAGGTCATCTCGTCCAGGAACAGCACTCCGTTTGTTGCCAATGACACCTCTCCTGGAACAATATTGTCTCCGGCCCCACCGCCAATCATAGCAGGGAGTGAAGAAGAACAGTGTGGTGAGCGGAAAGGGCGTTTTCTGATAAGACCGTACTGCACGGCCCCCTTCCCCGCCACTGAGTATATCTTACTGGTAACCAGAGACTCCTGCATTGTCATTTCCGGCAATATCCCTGCAATGGCCTTGGCCAGAGAGCTCTTGCCCGACCCCGGAGAACCTGTCAGAAAGAGATTGTGCCCTCCTGCGGCGGCAATCTCCGCAGCCCTTTTGGCTCCCTCCTGTCCCACTATGTCGGCAAAATCCGGAATGTCATCCACACCGGTGCGGCTTCCTTGTATTTCTGCATACAGATTGCTCTTGCCTACCAGAAGATTGGTGCAATCCTGAGTGCCTGACAGTATCCTGACCACATCGTTCAGATTCGTGGCGGCAAACACTTTGATACCTTCGATGTCAACAGCCTCCAGGGCGGAACGCTCCGGGAGTATTATCCCTTCGAATGCCTGCGAGGATGCCAGTTCAGCAAAAGGAAGGGCTCCCGGAACTGGTCTAAGACTGCCGTCAAGCCCGAGTTCCCCCATCATCAGATACTTCCCTATATCCGGCATTTCGGCCTGGGACGATGCTGCTATGATGCCCACAGCTATGGGCAGATCATAACCGCTGCCGTTCTTGCGGAGGTCGGCCGGAGCCAGATTAATCACTATCTTCAAGCCCGGTATCCTATAGCCCAGAGAGGTGAGAGCTGTGCAGGTCCGCAGGAGGCTCTCCTTCACCGCAGCGTCCGCCAAACCGACAAGATTCAGGCCTATGCCCCTCTCCATCTCTATCTCCACCGTCACTTTCACGGCTTCGATACCGATACATTTTGCACCATAAACACTTACCAGCATATCATATTATCGATTATTGTTTAAATTTGCATTTCAAATGCAGCATAGATTATTAGTTGAATCCCTATCAGAAATTGATGCGGCTGCCGAACGCTTCCTCAAGGAAATCTCCGGGAGGAAGCTCATCGCTTTCCGTGCACCGATGGGCGCCGGAAAGACCACATTCACAACAGCGCTCTGCCGCGTGCTTGGCGTACGGGAAGATTCCGTAAGTTCGCCGACTTTCGCCATCGTCAACGAATACAGGACTATTAATGGAGAGTCCGTATTTCATTTTGACTTCTATCGGATAGGAAAAATCGAAGAAGCTCTTGACATTGGTCTCTATGACTATCTTGACAGTGGCTGTCTCTGCCTGATGGAATGGCCGGAAAATATCGAAGAGCTCCTTCCAGAAGAGACTCTCAACGTCTGCATCGAGGTTCTGGAAGACGGAAGCCGTTCCGTCACCTGGGAAGACTGATTACATCCGATCAGCATCAAAGTCAATGTACAAGTCCGTTATCCGGCCCTCCACCCAGTATAGGTCCCAGAACCTGTTCTTGTACCACACTGTCGGACAACCATTTTTTCTGCTTAGGCCAAGTATCAATACATTACCGATGAGTTTGCCGCATTGAGGACTGAAATAGAGAAACTCACCATCCAGCAGGCTGTAGTCGCTGTCGATATTCCTTCCAAGCATCAGTTTCCCCGATTCATCCTGACGCACTCCGCACAGTACGCCTTCATTACTGAAATACATAGTCGCACCTGTAAAGGGCAACAAGAATAAAGTTCCCCGACCTATCCTTGTGAAAGCGGAATGACGCCCGACAAGAATGCTTTCGCTGTTCATTTCACCTGTCTGTACGAAATATCTGTCATCGTGCCAGAGGCTGGAATCCGACCATCTGACGTAGTTCACCACACCGACTGCAGCTTCTACATCCCCATTGAATCTGCGGATATCCTGGGCAGGTCCGGCACCTTCCCGATATTTCACCACCATTTCCCTACCGCCAATCACATTCCGACATTCGCCGTCATTGTATGAGAAGCTGAAACAGTATTGTCCACCGTCCTCGTAAAGGGCTCCATTCGGAAAATAGGAAGGACGGCTGAAATCTCCGAAGACGGTACCGCTTTCTCTTTCCATAAGTACAGTACCGTTCTTCCTGAGCACAAATCCGTCCGAAACACCCCGTCTGGTAAGAATGAAAATGTCATCATCCTTTTCCAGCAAACCTATCAGGTATTCTCTGGAAGGAATACGCAACAACTCATCCCCATCCTTGCATATCACCGTCTTTCCATCTATCAGTCCCTGAGTGATCAGATGTCCGTCTATTATGTGGCTCATATCCGGATCGGTACTGAATCCGCTTCCTTCCGAAACGTCCAATGTCAGAATAGGCTTCCAGTTTCTGAATAGGCTGATTTCCTTCTTGAGAGAATCATCCCTCACAACAGTAAAATACAGGGTGGTGTCGCACGAAGCGAAAGGATAGTCTGCCCAGAGGCTGTCAGAACCGACCTGACCAGGAGCATCCCTCCTCTGGCCCTGACCGGGACCAACAGTATAAAAATCACCGAATTGAAATACGTCACAGGAAATAAAGGCCAGAATGGCCAGGATAAGAATGATGTCTCTCATAGTTCTGTTCGTTAGTTTCCCACAAAGAAAGCAAAAAAAAGAAAACTTCCGGAAGGATTTCGTCCCTGTCCGGAAGTTTTTTTCAATATTTGTATGATTCTTTATAGTAAAGAGAAAAAAATAAGTTGG
>DCIN01000070.1:0-704 GCA_002315815.1 Bacteroidales bacterium UBA1725
AGAGGCTACTTTATAAACTTTAATCATAGCAGTTCAACTGCTGATTGGAATTATTAAAATATAGTCATAAACTGCCTGTCCTCCTTTTCTGGAAATCACCTCAGTTCTGGGATACTTTTTCTGGAAAGCGGCGGAAATCTCCCCGGCTTCAGAATCCGACACGCCGGATCCGGATATCAGCACAATGACATCGGAAGAAACGGCATCGAGTTCCGATGCAAGTCTGTTCAGAGTGTCCGCAAGGTCGGAACTGCTGCATACAATTTCTCCTGCGTGAATTCCGACATATTCTCCTTTGCGGACTCCGGCAGTATCCCTGATGGCCCTGCTGACCATAGCGCATACAACTGAAGAAGCCACAGCGTCCGCTTCGGCGGTGGTGTCCGGCCCCGGGGAGAAGAAATCAACGGCACCAAGGACCACGATGCCGGCACCAGGGTTTTTCGATTCTATCACAGTGACTTCGGATTCGGAATACATCGCGGCCGCCTGTCTGGCAGTAAGAACTATGTTGGAATTGTTCGGAAGCACGAAGATGCGCTCGGCATTGACCCTGTCGAAAGCGCTGATGAAGGCATCCACCGAAGGATTCATTGTCTGGCCGCCCTCAATGACCTCTTCAGCTCCAAGTTCGCGGAACATCTGAACAAGTCCGTCGCCGTTGGCAACCGCCACGACCGCCGACTTCCTGCGGGGCCTCTTGA
>DCIN01000070.1:765-4572 GCA_002315815.1 Bacteroidales bacterium UBA1725
CCGTTCCGGGACGACTGACCGTTTCAGGAAGACTGTCCGTTCCGGGATGACTGTCCGTTCCGGGACTAATCGTCGTTTCGAGATGCTGAAGAGTCATATTCTCTATCTTGACGCTGAGGAACTCACCCCAAATCTGGCAATGATTGAGTATCTCCCCGGGAGTGCGGGTGTGCACGTGCACCTTGACAATGCTCCCTTCCCGAAAACATACAACACTCTCCCCCACCGATACCAGCCAGTCTCTGATGACAACTTCATCAAAGGTTTCCGTATCAACCTTGGAATTCTGGAGACGGAGAAGGAACTCGGTGCAATAGCCGAACTCCAGTTCGCTGTCCGGGCCGAAGGCGTCGAGATTTGTTTCCGTTGCGGATGACTGGACAATCTGTCCTGGCGCAGACTGCAAAAAACTGTCATCTCCAACAAGGGCCGCGAACATCCCGCAGAAGATTTTGAGCAGTCCCGCTCCACCGCTGTCCACCACCCCGGAATCCTTCAAGACAGGGAGCAGGTCCGGAGTATGTTCGAGAGAGACACGCATATTTTCGCAGAGGGATTTGAAAAGCGATATGAAATCGTCTCCGCTGGAGTTTTCGACTCCTTCCCTGAGAACGGTCAGGACAGTGCCCTCGACAGGTTTGGTCACTGATGCGTAGGCATCCTCGACAGCACAGTGCAAGGCAACGACAAAATCGGGTACGGATGCCCGGTCAAGTCCATCAAGTCCACGCGACAGTCCGGCGAAAATTCTCGAAAGGATTACTCCGGAATTGCCTCTGGCGCCCAGAAGCATACCGGAAGAGGCACGCCGGGCCACATCAGCAAGAGTCGTCCCCGCTGAAAAAGAAGCGGTGGCCCCGTCCGCGACAGTCCTGTCAGCGGCGGAAAACCCCGAACTGATGGTCATATACATATTGTCCCCCGTATCTCCGTCCGGGATGGGGAACACATTCAGGTCATTGATTTCTGTTCTCGCCGAGAACAAGGCGGCTGCTCCGGAACGGAGCATTTGCAGATATGATTTTCCGTCTATCGAGTTCACTTTCGTCATTACTGGAAGAAGACCTGCAAATGGTCAATCAGTCAGCAAATATACAAAAAGGCGCGGATAATTGTTTCTAATGAACTGCTTTCGGAGCGAATGCGACTCAGGGGAGTTTGAGGGGGTCCGCCCCCTCAATGAGTAACATAACATTTTTTGCTTGCAGTTCAACAGATATTGGGGTGCAGTACCTGCAAAAAAAATATTATCTTTGCAAAAGATACCAAAGATGCCTGAAAACATAGAATCATACGGTCTTGACCTGCATTGTTCGCTGATACTCAAAGAGTACCGTGAGCTTAACCCCGTTTTCTTCAAGGCCGAGGAAATCATAAGAAAGGCTCTCGAGGACAGTATTCATTCCAACGGCATATACATCAATGCGTTGGAAACAAGGGTGAAGACAGAGAAGAGTCTGGCCGGGAAACTTGACCTGAAGGGCGGCAAATACGGTGGAATCTTCGACCTGACCGACATCGTGGGAGCCAGGATCATTACTTTCTATTCTGACGAGGTTGACAAGATATCCGCCCTGGTGGACAGAATCTTCGACATAGACTGGGCCAACAGCGAAGACAAGCGCAGACAGCACGAATTGAACAGTTTCGGCTACAATTCGCTGCATTACATCTGCCGCATTCCAAAAAGACTGTACAGCAACCCGGATATGCCCCAGATCAACAGTCTGCGTTTCGAAATTCAGATGCGCACCGCCATTCAGCACGTCTGGGCCACAATGTATCACGACATCGGATACAAGTCGGGGATTGAAATTCCCAAGGACTACATCAGGAACCTCAACCGGCTTGCAGGAATGCTGGAACTCGCAGACGAGCAATTCAGTCTGATACGCACGAATATCAATGACTATCGCCGGCAGGTGCAGCAACTTGTAGCAAGCGGAAAGTTCGACGACATTCACCTGAATGGAGACTCATTCGCCAGTTACTTGAAACTCAAGCCTTTCACAAAACTGGCACAGAGAATTGCAGCCATCAACCAGGCAGAGGTTCACATAGCTTCCTCCCTCCCTTTCCTCGAGGTACTCAAGGATCTCCACTTCGAGACTCTAGGAGACGTGGAAAGGATGATAAGGGAAGACAGCGATGACGCTTACGCTCTGGCCGTATATCAGATAGGGAACACCGACATAGACATCATAGCATCCACGATAGCCATTCAGGACCTCTGTCTGGTTCATATCATCAAGAATGGAGGAGGCAGGGATGCTCTCACGCATATGTTCGACCTTCTTGGCGGTAATCCAGATTACAACAGAGACCGTGCAGAGAGGGTGCTGACTGCTGCCGGACAATTGTCATTCAGTCACAAAAAATAAACACAGGCAATGGCTAACGGAAAATTGGACACCTCTCTGGTGGACAAAGCAATCAAATTCGCAGTGGATGCCCATTCTGGCACGGAACGGAGGGGGAAGGCGTTCCCGTACGTGGTTCACGTTCTGGAAGCGATGAGTATCACGGCAAGTATTTCCCGAGACCCTGAGCTTCTGGCTGCCGCCGCCCTGCACGACACCGTGGAAGACACGATTATATCTTTGAACGACATACGCAGGGAATTCGGAGACAGGGTCGCTGAACTCGTCAAGGCTGAAACTGACATTAAGTCTTCCGGCAAGAGCTGGAGAGAACGCAAACAGGAGGCGATAAACCGTCTGGGTTCGGCATCCCGAGACGCAAAAACGGTGGCCATTGGAGACAAACTGTCAAATATGAGGGCAATAGCGGCAGACTACCACCGCGATGGAGACAAGCTTTGGTCTCTGTTCCACGCTCCGGGCGGGCGCACGGACCACGAATGGCATTACAGAGGTCTTGCGACGGCTCTCTCTGAACTTGAAGGCACAGAAGCTTATTCGGAGTTCGTCAGGCTCATCGATGACGTGTTCAGCCGTCCAGAACCCGAGACTGTCGATATGAATGACTATTCAGAGAGCGGAGACGGATTCACAGCCACAAGTTATGACCACATGGATGGCCTCCGTATGATGAAACTCTACGCCGATTTCATTCCCTTCGGTCAGACCGAAAGAGAATTCGTCGTATCCAGGGCTCTGACAGAAATGGGTCTCGAGACACCGCGTGCCCTGAGAATTGTTACTGACGGAAAGCGCTTCGGAGTTGAATTCGAGAAAATCAAGAGCAAACGCTCCTTCGCCAGAGCGATATCACAGGAGCCTGACAAACTTGAGGAATACTCCCGGCAATTCGCCCGTATGTGTCTGCGTCTGCACTCCACCCCCTGTACAAGCAAAGTCTTCCAGCCTGCATACTGTCGCTTTATGAAAGCGGTGAACGAATCCGGCCACTACAGCGACGCCCAGAAGGAGAAGATGACAGCCTTCATACGCAGCATACCCAATACAGGCAACTGTCTGCACGGAGACCTGCACATAGGCAACGCGCTTATGGCCGGAGGAAAAGAGTATTGGATAGACCTTTCCAACTTTGCCACAGGCAATCCCCTCTTCGATTTGGGAATGTTCTACTTCGTATCGCATTGCACCGATGATGCCACTTGCTTCAGATTGTTCCATATCAGTTTGGAGAATATGATGAAAGTGTGGAATGTGTTTATGGAGGAATATTTCCCGGATTCGGCCGCACGATCCGATGCCGAAAGACAGTTGCCCTCTTTTGCAGCCCTCTATATGGTCTGCTTTGAAGACAAGGGAGGTCTGCTTCCGGGGATGAAAGAATTCATTTACAAGCATCTGCTCTCTGAAGATTATATTTCCGCCCTCG
>DCIN01000070.1:4631-50781 GCA_002315815.1 Bacteroidales bacterium UBA1725
CCCTTGAGAAATGAAGAAAAGATATGAACCGGTGGACGGCAGGAATGCCGAGATAATCGAAGACGTGGTCTCCTTTGCCCAAATGTCGGGAGTCACACAGGATTTGCTTTTCAAGATACGGCTTTGTGTGGAGGAGGTGGAGGAGAATATACTGTGCTACTCCGGAACAACTTGGGTAGATGTGGAGGTTGGAGTCAAAGGCGGCTGTTTCACAGTCACTTTCAAGGACGGAGGAATTCATTTCGACCCTCTGGGGAACAATGATCCCGACATTGCCGCTCCTCTGGATGAACGCGGAATAGGAGGCCTTGGAATCCTGATTTGCAAAAAAATGATGGACAGCGTGGAATACAGGTTCGAGCACGGCTGCAACATTTTCACAATGTCCAAACGATTATTCTGAATGACAAAGCGCACTTCACTTACAGTCAGACTCAGCCGGAGGATAACGGTGCTCACAACCGCGGTTTTCCTCTCGGCTATGGGATTATCTTCATTCTTCTCCCAGCACGAACTGACAAGGGAGTCGGAGAACTCCGTTATGAGACTTCTGAACAGCACCGTCAGCAGGATGAACATCTTTTTCGGCAGCGTGGAGAAGAGTTTGAAAGTGATATCCTGGACCGTGGAAGAAAGGAAAACCGATGTGGAGTATCTGAAGCACATCACCCGTATGATAGTGGAGAACGATGACATAGACGGCAGTACTGTAGCCTTCGTACCCTACTATTTCCCGAATATGGAACATTGCGCACCATATTCGTTCGTACATCAGGAAACGGGTGAAATCAAATCCAAGATGCTTGGAGAGGAGGATGTGGATTACTTCAAGGAAGACTGGTTCGCAAAATGTACTGAAAGCGGAGAAGCCCTATGGAGTGATCCTTACTTCGACCAGGGGGGGGCGAGATTTATGATGACCACCTACAGCTTTCCGTTGAAGGACAATGAGGGCAGGACCTATGCTGTGCTGACGGCCGACGTCCCTCTTGAAAATGTGATGGAAATGACTGAGTCCCTGAGGCCATACGCCGAATCGGATGTATTCATCATCAGCGACAAGGGTACAGTGATCGCCGCCGGCAACAAAATGGATCTGGTGGGACAGAACATTCTTTCACTGACCGAGAAGACTGAAAATGACGGACTGTCCGCCATATACGAAGATTCAACTGTCGGGAAGCCGGGAATCAGGAAGTTCAGATGGAACGGAGTTCTGCGCTTTGCGGCATATCAGGAATTGGACAACGGGTGGTGGGTGCTCTTCACTTTCGGTTACAAGGATATTCTCACCAGAGTCAATATACTATGGGCGATTGTTCTTGCAGTGGGACTAATCGGGATTCTATCGCTGTTGTTATTCAATTTCAGGACTATATCCAAAATGACTGCTCCACTGCGCAGCATCTCGGCGGCAGCGGCTGAAATTACTGCCGGAAACTTCCATCCCGTACTTCCGGCAATTGACACCAACGACGAAATAAAGCAACTCAGGGACAGCTTCCTGCGGATGGAAGAGTCTCTGGACGCACAGATAGAGAGAATCGAAAAGGAGACGGCCAGGAACCAGAGGTTCGAGAGCGAGCTCAGAATAGCCAGCGGCATACAGGCATCAATGGTTCCGACAGATTTCCCTGTCCACGGAAACGTCAGGCTGAATGCCGTGCTCAAACCGGCCAAGGAAGTAGGAGGTGACCTGTACGATTTCTATATCAAAGACAATATCCTTTATTTCGCGATAGGTGACGTGTCGGGCAAGGGGGTTCCTGCATCGTTGTTTATGGCCATCACCAGGGCAGCTTTCCGTTTCATCTCCCAGATGGGTCTGGAGATGAATGAGGTTCTCCAGAGAATCAACAACGCAATCTGCGAGGGCAATTCCGGAGGAATGTTCGTGACTATGTTCATCGGAAGGATGAATCTTGAGACAGGAGAATTGGATTACTGCAATGCAGGCCACAATCCACTGCTTCTAAACGGCTGTTTTCTTGATGTGAAGCCCAATCTGGCACTCGGGGTTATGGTTAATTTTTCCTATATTGCGCAACGGACCGTGCTCAGAAACGGAGATTCCATTCTTGCCTATACCGATGGAGTTACGGAGGCGGAGAAGACCGATGGAGAACAGTATGGGGAAGACAGATTGAAAGCCTTTGCCATAAGTAACCGCAGGCTGGACGGGACAGGGGAACTATGCGAAAAACTGCTGCAGGAAATACACTCATTCACGGAAGGGAATGAGCAGAATGATGATATAACAATAATGACCATCAAATACATTCAAAATGGAAGTCACGATAACGAATGACGGGACCAAAACACGCGCCGTCTTGAAGGGAAGAGTGGACACTACTACCGTAGAGGGATTCCAGAAGGACATAGTTCCTCTTATGGAGGGGGAGAATCCGGACATAGAGCTGGACTGTTCTGATCTGGATTACACCTCCAGCCAGGGCCTCAGGATTTTCCTTATGCTCCAGAAAAGCGTGATTGCCAGAGGAGGCAAGATGGTTATGGCGAATATGAAAAGCCAGGTGAAGGAAGTGTTCGATATCACCGGGTTCTCCAATATCATAAAAATCATATAGTGTTCTCCCTTGGGAGCGTTGTCAATTCCAGGGAGTTGGGTGGATACCGGCTTCCGGGCGGGAGCGTTGTCAGGCAGGGACTGCTGCTTCGCGGAGGATCGCTGGCTGGACTGACGGATGAGGACGCGGATATTTTACGCAACAACTACAGGCTCGCTAAAATATTCGATTTCAGAACAAGCACGGAAGTGAAGGCAGCTCCCGACAGGAAGGTTCCCGGAGCACAGAACATCTGGTTGCCTGCCTTTGACGAGGAGTCTATGGTGATGCGCAAGCTCGCCCTCCCCAAAGAAGCATATTCCAATCTTGGACCGTGGCTTCTGGAAAACGGGGAAAAGGCTGAAATTCAGCGTATTGCAAAGCAAATGTATCTGGAGATGGTTTCGAATGAATTCACCTTGATACAGTATGCCGGTTTTATGCAGAACATCATTTCCACTACAGAAGGTTCTGTGTTCTGGCACTGCTCGCAGGGAAAGGATCGCACAGGACTGGCTGCCGCGATTGTACTCTTCGCGCTCGGAGCCGACAGGCAACTGGTGATGGAGGACTTCGAGAAATCGAATCTCTGTTACAGGAATGATTTGGACCATTGGCTGGCTCTGGCCGGAAGCGAAGGACACAGGACAGTGTTCAGGACCTTCATCGGAGTGAACAGCGAATACTTCGAAGAAGCACTGGACCTGGTGGAAAAAACCTGGGGGTCAATACAGAATTTCCTCGCCGAAGCAATATGCTTAAGCGAGGATGATATTGCCGTCCTGCGCGAACGTTATCTTATCTGAGTTCAGGTCCCAGCTTCAGTCCGTGTTCCGGTCCCAACTTCAGTCCGTGTTCCGGTCCGGAAGTGCGAATAGATGTCTTCCATCCTGCACCTGATTCTGTCATTGCAGAGATTTCCTATCGATCCCTCGTGGGTGTGGTGCAGTTCGCCGTGAAAATCGAACTCACCCTTCTCTATTGCCATACCCACCTGTCTGTATGCGTCCCTGAAAGGGACATCCTCTTCTTTCACCAGCCTGTTGACCTCCTCGACGCTGAATGCTGTCCTGTAAAGCGGATTGTCCATAAGACCTTCGGCCACACCGATATTCTCTATTGCAAAGCGGGCTATGTCGAGACATTCATCAATCTCTGCAAAAATCGGGAGATAAACTTCTTTGAGCAACTGCATATCTCGAAAATACCCCGATGGAAGGTTGGCTGTCATCATTCTTATGGTCTGAGGCACACCGCATATTCTGTTGCAATGTGCCCTGATGAGTTCGAAAACGTCAGGATTCTTCTTGTGAGGCATTATACTCGAGCCCGTGGTCATCTCTTTGGGCAACTTGATAAAGCCGAAGTTCTGGCTGTTGTACAGGCAGCAGTCCGCTGCAAGACGGCCCAGAGTCTCAGCCACGCAGGAGACAGCGAATGAAGCTTCTCTCTCCACTTTCCCCCGACCCATCTGTGCAGCCACCGAATTATAAACCATACTTTCGAAACCGAGCAGATCCGTTGTCATCTGACGGTTCAAGGGTGCGGAAGAACCATAACCGGCCGCTGAACCGAGAGGATTCCTGTCGGCGATGCGCCACGCTGCCAGAAGCATCTCCATATCGTCCGACAAGGTTTCGGCATACGCTCCGAACCACAAGCCGAAAGATGATGGCATAGCCACCTGAAGGTGAGTGTAACCCGGCATCAGCACATCCTTGTATTTCCGGGAGGCTTCCAGAAGCGAGTCAAAAAGAGCCTTGACCTTGCCTGCGGTGCGCACAAGGGAAGCTCTTGTAAACAGTTTCACATCCAAAAGAATTTGGTCATTGCGGGAACGACCTGTATGCACCTTCTTGCCGAGATCCCCCAGTCTTTCAGTGAGCAGAAACTCCACCTGCGAATGGACATCCTCAACATCATCAGAAATTCTGAAACTGCCGTCAAGAGCTGTCCGGCGTATTTTTTCCAGCTCCGGTATGAGGAGTTCAAGCTCATCTTCAGCAAGCAGACCGACACTGCACAGCATCCGGATGTGGGCCATCGTGCCCTCGATATCATAGGGAGCGAGCAGGAGATCCATTTCCCTGTCGCTTCCTACAGTGAATGACTCTATGCGAGAGTCCGTAGAGAAACCTTTATCCCAGAGTTTTGCCATAGCTGATATTCAGATTTGTTATCAAATTGTCAAACAAGATTATCGACATTCAGATTGTCGAGCAGCCGCACATATTTCTGAACTGCATCCTCAAGTTCGGAGATGCGTATATATTCATCGGCCGTATGTGAACGCGAAGAATCGCCAGGCCCGATTTTGAGGGTCGTGAAAGGACATACCGACTGGTTGCTGGTAGTCGGTGAACCGAAAGTGGAAAGCCCCATCTCCAGTCCCCTGCGGACTACGGGATGGTCAAGTTCTATATGAGCGCCGTTGTGGCGTGTGGATCTGGGCTTGAATTCACAGTTGACATTGGCTGCAACAACCTCAAGTATGGACAGATTGTCATAGATTCCGTTGCTTCTGATATCCACGACGAAAGTGCAGGTATCCGGGACGACGTTGTGCTGCGAACCGGCGTTTATCTGGGTCACGCTCATCTTGACCGCCCCGCAGAACTCCGAAACTCTGGGAAAGCGGTAGGTGCGGAACCATTCCACATCGGAGAGAGCCTTGTATATGGCATTGATGCCCTCTTCCCTCGCAGCGTGGCCGCTCTTCCCTCTTGCCGTGCAATCCAGCACCATCAAGCCCTTCTCATCCACCGCCATATTCATCCCCGTGGGCTCTCCTATGATTCCAAGCTGCACTGCGCCAATTTGGGAGAAGATGGTTTCAATGCCTCCCCTGCCACCTACCTCTTCCTCGGACGTGAGACTGTAAACGAGTCTGTAGGGTTGAAGGCTTGCTGTAAGAATCCTGTAAGCCTCCAGCAGGGTTACCGCAGAACCACCATCGTCGTTGGTGCCGAGGCCATAGATGAAATCACCTTCTTCGCTGGCACAGAAGGGATCGCGAGTGTATCCCGAGGAAGGTTTGACGGTGTCGATATGGGCATTCAGGAGAATTGTAGGTATGGAATCTGAATATGGCTCTGACTCAATCCACAGATTGTTGCCGCAGCGGTGGACATCATAGCCCTGACCACTCAGAAAACTCTCCAGAAAATCCGTTCTGTCTTTTTCTTCACGACTGAAAGAAGGAATTGCAATCAGCTGCTTCAGAAGCTCTTTCATATTATCTCAGTGCCGGAATCCGTTCCGAGGCTCTCAGCATTGGTTATCACGACTTTGTTGACTCCGGCATCTATCGCGGCAAAGGCGTTGTCAAGCTTGGGAATCATACCGTCGCTGACCGTACCGTCCTCGCGCATACGCTCGAAGTCGGCCCTGCGGATTTCAGGAATGACGCTGTTTTCATCGTCGGGATCCGAAAGTACTCCTTTCTTCTCGAAACAGAAAGTAAGAGTCACGTCATATTCGGAAGCCAGAGCTGAGGCCAGGGATGAGGCTATTGTGTCGGCGTTGGTGTTGAGCAACTGACCCATACCGTCGTGTGTTATGGGACATACCACAGGCACGGCCCCGGCATCTATCAAAAGTTTGAGTTCCCGGGTGTTCACACCTTTGACGTCCCCGACAAAGCCGAAATCTATCGGGTTGGCGGGCCTCTTCACGCAACGGATGAGATCCAGGTCAGCGCCGCAGAGTCCTATTGCATTGATTCCCTTGGCCTGAAGTTCAGCGACCACGTTCTTGCTGACATAACCGGCATAAACCATAGTGACAACACGGAGCATTGCCTCATCGGTGATGCGGCGTCCATTGACCATACGGCTTTCAATGCCCAGTTCAGAGGCAATGGCTGTAGCGGTTCGCCCTCCCCCGGTCACAAGAAGCTTGTTCCCTTCTATGGCGGAAAAACCGCTGAGGAGAGTATTCAGCCGGCTGTCGTCCTCAACGACCTGACCGCCTACCTTGACTATGTTGAGACTTCTTTTCATTTCATTTCCTCCAACATTCTTTTCATTACTACCTGCACGGAGACCACTCTGTTTGCGGCCTCGGGTATCACAAGGCTCGTGGGTGCATCGATAACGGCGTCGGACACTATCATATTACGGCGGACAGGGAGACAATGCATAAAGAAAGCATTGTCTGTCACTGCCATATGGGCCTCATCCACTGTCCAGGACATATCCTTGGACAGAATCCTGCCATAATCGGAGGGATTGGTGACTCCGGGGCAGCTCCAGTTCTTGGCATAAACGAAATCCGCTCCTTCCAGAGCTTTCATCTGGTCATACTCCACAACTGCATTCCCGGCGAAACGCGAGTCAAGTTCATATCCTCTCGGGTGGGTGATGACAAAATCCACGTCCGCAGCATTCATCCACTGGGCGAATGAATTGGGCACAGCCTGAGGCAACGCTTTGGGATGGGGGGCCCAGGTCATAACAACCTTCGGGCGCTTTTTCCTGCGGTACTCCTCTATGGTGATGAGATCCGCAAATGCCTGACAAGGATGTACCGTTGCTGATTCAAGGCTGATGACCGGCTTGCCGGAAAACTCTATGAACTGCTTGAGTATAGTCTCATTGTAGTCAAATTCCCTGTCTGTGAGACCGGCGAACGATCTGACTCCTATGATGTCGCAGTAACTCGCCATCACGGGAATGGCCTCGCGAAGATGTTCGGACTTGTCTGAATCCATCACGACCCCAAGTTCAGTCTCAAGTTTCCAGCTATCCTGGCCTATATTCAGTACAATAGGGCTCATACCGAGATTGAGGGCCGCCTTCTGGGTACTGAGTCTGGTGCGCAGACTGCTGTTGAAAAAGACTATCATTATGGTCCTGTTCTCCCCCAAAGCCTTCCAGGCAAATGGGTTGGACTTAACAGAACGAGCCTCCTCGAGGGCTTTTTCCAGATTTCCTATGTCCTCTACGTCAAAAAACTTTCTCATTGTGCAAGTACTTTTGCAAGTGATGCGATGAATATGTCAGCCTCTGCCCTGCTCAGACACAGGGGCGCGAGCAGACGTACCATATTCTTTCCGGCAACTCCGGTAAAGATATGCTCATCAAAAAGCAGTTTCTTTCTGATTTCGGCAACGGGCTCGTTGAACTCGATTCCAAGCATCAGACCGCGTCCGCGTACCTCGGCTATTCTATCGGAAGCGGGGATGCGCGATTTGAGGTACTCCCCTACTTCGTAGGCATTCTCCACAAGTTTCTCGGAACTGATTATGTCAAGCACGGCATTTGCCGCAGCCATAGCCAGATAATTGCCTCCGAAGGTAGTGCCGAGCATACCTTTGACGGCTTTGAACTTCGGTGAAATGAGTATTCCTCCACAAGGGAAGCCATTGGCTATGCCCTTGCCCATAGAAATCACATCCGGGCGTATCCCGGCCCACTGGTGAGCGAAGAATTTTCCGCTCCTTCCATACCCGCTCTGGACTTCATCCAGAATAAGGCAGGCCCCGTACCTGTCGCAGAGTTCGCTCAGAGCCTTGAGGAATTCCGGCGTTGGGACGTGAATACCCCCGCAGCCCTGGATTCCTTCGACTATCACGCCGGCCACATCTCCGCCTTTCAGCACAGCTTCAACGGCTTCGGCATCATTCAAATCGCAAAAACTGACTTTGTGGTTAGCGTTGAAAGGTGATACTATCGTCGGGTTGTCTGTCACGGCCACCGCTCCTGAAGTGCGCCCGTGAAAACTCCTGCGAAAAGCTATGATACGGTCCTTGCCTGTATGAAAAGAGGCAAGTTTCATAGCGTTTTCATTGGATTCCGCACCGCTGTTGTCCAGAAACAGAGAGTAGTCGGGATATCCGGACATCTCTCCGAGCCTGTGAGCCAGCTCCTCCTGCAGAGGGTTTCGTACGCTGTTTGAGTAAAACCCTATTCTTTCCAGCTGCTCCTTGAGGGCTGCCACATAGGCAGGATGCGAATGGCCTACGGAAATGACGGCGTGTCCTCCGTACAAGTCAAGATATTCCTGACCCTTGTCGTCCCAGATTGTGCAGGCTTCGGCACGCACCGGAGTCACGTCGAAAAGCGAATAAACATCGAATAGTTCCATCAGAATCTGTTTGCCTTCAATTTGAGTCCGGCATCCTGAGGGAGGCCGAACATAACGTTCATATTCTCGACGGCCTGGCCGGACGCTCCCTTGAGCAAGTTGTCTATGATGGAAATGACGTGCAGCTTGCCGCCATACTTCCTGACATAAACCACGGCCTTATTGGTGCCGACAACCATTTTGAGATCGGGATTGGACTCCGACACCGTCACGAAACGGGAATCCTCGTAATACTTTCTGTACAGCGACACTGCTTCTTCTTCTGACAGATCACAGTCAAAATATACAGAAGCCAGAATACCTCTGGGGAAATCCCCGCGCACCGGGACAAAGTTGATTCCTCCTTCCCAGGAAGGTGCAAGAGAGTGAAGGGTCTGGCTTATCTCCATCAGATGCTGGTGCGTGAAAGCCTTGTATATGGAAAGATTGTTGTCACGCCAGCTGAAATGAGTGCTTTCCTGAAGCTTCTGACCGGCACCGGTAGAACCTGTTATTGCCGTGACGTGAACCTCCGGAAGAATATCGACGGCAGCGGCGGGCAGCAGTGCAAGCTGGATGGCAGTGGCAAAGCAGCCGGGATTGGCTACGTGCCTTGCTATGGCAATCTCGTCCCGGAATGCGTCCACGAGTCCGTAAACGAAATCCTCGGCATCCGCCTCGAGTCTGTAATCATTGCTGAGGTCGATTATGGCACCATCATACTCGTCAGGAAACGAAGCCACTGTCTGCTTTGCAGTCCCGTGACCCCCGCAGAGGAAAACCACGTCTGCCTTGCACACGGGTGCATCAGCGCAGAAAACAATATCTGTTTCTCCCAACAGATCCTGATGCACGGACCATACGGGCTTCCCCGCCTGGCTGGTGCTCTGTACAAAAGAGAGAGAAACGAAAGGATGATTGAGAAGTATCCTCAGAACCTCTCCGCCAGTATATCCGGCAGCGCCTATGATTCCGGCCTTGATCATATCTCCTTCTCCATCTTGGCCGCCTCGTCAGGATGACAGGCATAATAGGCACGGAGGGCTGTGGAACTGACCTTGATGAAGCCCTTTGCATCTTCGGAAGTCCAGCCTTTCTGCATCTCGCCGTACTCTCCGAACTTGTTCTTGACCAGGTCATTGGAAGATACTACACCCACCGCTTCGAAACAATGTGGACGGAGCAGCATCTCAACCTCGCCGCTCACATTGCGCTGACTGCTCTCGAGCATAGCCTCGATGTCCCTCATCACAGGCTCCATATACTGGCTCTCGTGCAGGAACATTCCGTACCAGTTTGCAACCTGGTCCTTCCAGTACTGCTGCCACTTGCTGAGGGTGAACTTCTCCAGATACTTATGGGCGGCGATGATGAGCATAGAAGCCGCTGCCTCGAATCCCACTCTTCCCTTGATACCGATAATGGTGTCGCCCACGTGAATGTCACGTCCGATTCCGTAGGGGGCGGCAATTTCCTCGACACGGCGGATAGCCGCTATCTTGTCCGTGAACTTCTCTCCGTTCACGCTGCAGATTTCACCTTTGTCAAAACCGATCTTGATGCTCTCACTTCCGGTTTCTGATATCTGCTTGAGATAGGCCTGCTCGGGAAGCCCCAGGGCAGAATCGAGAATCTCACCGCCACAGATGCTGGTACCCCAGAGCCCCACATTGTATGAGTACTTGAGTTTCTTGAAATCGGCGCTGAACCCGTGGGCATTGAGATAATCCACCTCGTATTGGCGGGTGAGGGCCATATCGCGGGTGAGAGTGATGATTTCCACGCCGGGAGCCATCACCAGAAAAGTCATATCAAAGCGAACCTGATCGTTCCCCGCACCCGTGGATCCGTGAGCGATGGCGTCGGCTCCCACCTCCTTGGCATAGCGCGCAATGGCCATAGCCTGAAAAATACGTTCCGAGGAAACTGAAATCGGATAAGTTCCGTTACGGAGGACGTTGCCGTACACCATATACCTGAGACTCTTGTCATAGTATTCTCCGGTAACATCTATCGTGACGTACTTCACGGCTCCGAGCTTGTAGGCGTTCTCTTCATTCTTTTTCAGTTGTTCCGCCGAAAAGCCGCCGGTGTCGGCGCAGGCCGCATAGACTTCATATCCTTTCTCTTTCGCAAGGTACATAACGGTGAAGGACGTATCCAGTCCGCCGCTGTACGCAACTACAACTTTCTTTGCCATTTTCGTCAGATTTGAATTCCCCCGTGATTATGGATGGAGAGATGCTCATTGGGGTCGAAGAGCAATCCCGTACAAATACACATATTATAATTGTGGCTCTTGAGTATGTCGAAATGACGGCAGCCCTCGCAGCCCTTCCAGAATTCCGGGTCATTGGTAAGTTCACTGAAAGGAACCGGGCGGAACCCGAATTCGTAATTCATTTTCATCACAGCCGCGCCGGTGGTGATGGAGAATATCTTGGAATCGGGGAACAGCCTCCGCGAAAGATTGAAAGTCTGTTCCTTGATGCGTCTGGCAATGCCAAGTCCGCGGAATTTGTGTGCCACAATGAGACCGGAATTGGCAACAAAACTCTTTTCTCCCCAGGACTCTATGTAGGAGAATCCGGCGAACTCACCGGACTCCGACAAGGCTATCACCGCCTTACCGGCAAGCATCTTTTCCTGTATGTATTCGGGAGTTCTCCTGGCAATGCCGGTCTTGCGTTCCTGAGATGATATGAAGATTTCCTCGCAAATGGCTTCGGCATACTTGAAATCCTGCTTGCCAGCCACTCTCACGTCAATATTGGAAATGCCGTATATTGCCTTGATTGTATCAAGTACGAACTGCTTGTCGGCATCCTCACGCAAAAGGACAAGGACAGTATCGTCCCCGGCGATGGTTCCCATCACTCCGGGAACCTTGGCCTCATCGAATTCCACCGCCACGGGCGATGCAAAACCCGGTTTGACGCGTATCACGCATATCTGGCCCGACACCTCGGCACCAACGGCCGTGAAATGACTTCTGGCAGCCATAGGACTGCGTATGCTGTAATATTGACCTTCAACGGGATCCGAAATCTTGACGGCCCCAATCTCTTTGATATCTCTGGACAATGTGGCCTGCGTCACAACTATTCCGGCATCCTCCAGGCATTTGACCAACTCATCCTGAGTATGCACTTTACGGGAGTTGATAATATCCGCAATTACTTTTTTTCGATTGTCTTTTTCGCTCATACCATCAAAATAATATGCAAAGATATGAATATTTATTCAAATGAAGACTTGGATAATTGTTTTTTTTTGAATACATTTGCACTCAAATGAGATATCAGAACGAATTCCATTGCCTCCGTCACCATATTTCACGCAAATAGGGTAGGCGATGTCGTTCTGTTATGAAAGATGAATACAAGGCTTGCCCCGAACGGAGCAGGTTTTTTTATTTTAACAATATGCTGAGAATAGCGATACAGTCAAAGGGAAGGCTGAACGAAGACAGTCTTTCGATGCTGCAGAGCATCGGAATAGAAATTGATGACCCTAAAAGAAAATTTCTCTCAAAGGCGAGAGGCTTCGAACTTGAAACACTCTTTCTGCGGGATGATGACATACCCGGCGTTGTGGAGGCCGGCACGGCATCTCTGGGCATCGTGGGGCTCAACGAAGTGGTCGAACGTGGTGCAAACGTGGAGATTGTGACCAGACTCGGCTTCGGCAAATGCAGGATAAGCCTCGCAGTCCCGAAGAACAGCGGCTACGATGGCCTTTTCTGGCTCGAAGGGAAACGCATAGCCACTTCCTATCCGGCAATACTCGGCAGATTTCTGGAGGAAAAAGGCATCCACGCTACAACAGAAATCATCACGGGGTCGGTGGAGATTGCTCCGGCAGCCGGTATCGCCGACTGTATATTCGACATAGTATCTTCCGGAAGCACTCTGATTTCCAACGGGTTGATAGAAGTGGAACGGGTTTTTGAATCGGAAGCCGTGCTGATTGCCGACAAGAATATGCCGGAAGAATACGTTCCGGCGCTTGATGAACTGCTTTTCAGAATAGAATCCCACAAGACCAGCAGGGGGATGAAATATATGATGATGAATATTCCTCTGGCCTCGCTGGACGAAGCGACGAAGATTCTCCCCGCGATGCGCAGCCCGAGCGTTCTGCCGCTGGCATCTGAAGGCTGGTGTTCTCTACATTCGGTTGTGGAGGCATCTACAATGTGGGAGAAGATACGCCAGCTGAAGGCAATAGGCGCCGAAGGGATACTTGTGACCGATCTGGACAAGATAATTCTGTAAAAGTATGATACTTTTTGAAGAACCGGCAGAGCAATCCTGGGAAGAACTCTGTGCGAGACCGGCGGACAATGATGCCGGAGTGGAGGTCTCGGTGAGGACCATTATGGACCGGGTCCGCAAGGAAGGTGACGCGGCACTGTACTCTCTCGCTGAAGAACTTGACGGCGTGCGGCCGGATAAGCTCAGGCTGTCGGAAGAAGCCATAGAGAAAGCCTGTTCCCTTGTAGATGAAAAGACGAAAAAGGCAATTGACACGGCTTATCATAACATTTATGTTTTCCACAAGGCCCAGATGCCGGGAAGACTGGAAGTCGAGACAGCCCCTGGAGTGCACTGCATCCATAAAAGCGTACCAATAGCCAGGACAGGACTCTACATCCCCGGCGGAACGGCCCCGCTATTCTCCACGGTGCTGATGCTGGGAGTACCATCCCTCATTGCAGGATGCTCCCTACGCATACTCTGCACTCCTCCGCGCAAAGACGGAGGAGTGAGCGCGGAACTACTCTATGCGGCACACAAATGCGGTATCACAGACATTTTCCTGACAGGTGGAGCCCAGGCGATTGCCGCAATGGCTTATGGAACGGACAGTATTCCTGCCGTGGACAAGATTTTCGGGCCGGGAAACCGCTACGTCACAACCGCCAAAAAACTGGTAGCTGCTGAAGGAATCGCAATCGATATGCCCGCCGGCCCATCTGAGGTGATGGTTCTCGCCGACAGCAGTGCCATCCCCGCATTCGTAGCATCGGACCTCCTCTCACAGGCGGAACACGGCAGGGACAGCCAGGTGATGCTGTTGTGCAGTTCAAAGGACATAGCCGAATCTGTACTTGCGGAAATCGACAGACAGGCTGCAGTCCTGCCCAGAGGGGCTATGATAAAGTCCTCGCTGGAGAGCAGCCGTGCAATCGTTTTCCGGGACAGGGAGAAGATGCTGGAATTCGCAGACCGTTATGCGCCCGAACACCTCATAATCTCGACTGCCGATGCCGATGCAATGGCTGAAAGAATAATGAATGCCGGCAGTATCTTCATTGGCAATTTCAGCCCGGAGAGTGCCGGAGACTATGCTTCAGGAACCAATCATACCCTTCCGACTTCAGGACACTCACACGCATTCAGCGGAGTAAGCACTGACAGTTTCCTGCGTCACACCACGATTCAGAAAATCAGTCCTTCAGGTCTGGCGGGGCTGTCTGAATGCATAATAACGATGGCTGAGGCAGAAGGTCTGCAGGCCCACGCAAACGCCGTGAAGACAAGAATCACTGCCGGAACGGATACAGATGCTTGCGGATCCGGTTGTGCCGTTGATGAAATAATGTCGTTGGTACGTCGGAATATACTCGAGCTTGAACCGTATAGCACCGCAAGGGATGACTGGAAAGGAAACGGAGGTGTCTTCATAGATGCAAACGAGAGTCCTTATGAAAACGGCTGCAACCGTTATCCGGACCCCAGGCAGAGATTGCTGAAGGAAAAGATTGCATCACTCAAGGGAATAAAGACGGACAATCTGTTCCTCGGCAACGGAAGCGACGAGGCTATCGATTTGATGTATAGGATTTTCTGCGAACCCGGACGAGACAACGCCGTTTGCATAAGTCCATCTTACGGTATGTACAAGGTCGCAGCCCGCACTAACGGGGTGGAATTCCGGGAAGTAAGGCTTGGAGAGAATTTCAGCCTCCCATCTGAAGACCTTCTGAAAGCCTGCGACGCGTACACGAAGCTGATGTTTGTCTGCTCCCCAAACAACCCCACAGGAAACGTTTTCGGGAGGGAAGAGCTTCTCGCTCTTGGGCGGAAGTTCAGGGGAATCCTTGTGGTGGATGAGGCCTACATAGACTTTTCAACTGCGGGGAGCGTAGCACTCTGCTCTCCGAGGACAGTAGTGCTCCAGACTCTTTCCAAAGCCTGGGGACTGGCAGGCCTCAGAATAGGGCTCGCCATCGTGCATCCCGAAATTGCCAAGTTGATGGCCAAGGTCAAATATCCCTACAACATCAGCAGGGTTGTTCAGAATAAGGCTCTACAGATGCTGGATATTCCTCTCAAGCCCAGAGTTGATGAATGTCTGGCCGAACGCGGAAGGCTTTTCGATGAATTCTCCCGCATACCCGCCGTAAAGAAAGTATGGCCATCCGAGGCCAATTTCCTGCTCGCACGTTTCGATGACGCAGATGCAGTCTATGACAGACTCTGTGCAGAAGGCATAATAGTGCGCAACCGTTCAAGACAGCCTTTATGCAGCGGATGCCTCAGAATCAGCATAGGCACTCCAGAAGAGAACGACATTCTGATCAAGACTCTCAAATCGTTATAATTGCAGAAGCCGCAATGTGGGAAGGCTCGAAGAAAGACGGCACATCGAAGAAAGACACGATGAAGGCCAATACGGTGGATAATAGTACGATGGATAATAGCACGATGGATAGTAACACGATGGATAGTAACATTCTGAAGAAGGCCCTGTTCATCGACAGGGACGGTACCATAATAATTGAGCCTGCTGACGAGCAGGTCGATTCTCTCGAGAAACTCGTTTTTGTTCCCGGTGCAATTTCCGGGCTCAAGGCCATTTCCAATCTGGGATACGAGATGGTGATGGCAAGCAACCAGGACGGGCTCGGAACAGAATCATTCCCGGAAGAAGACTTTCTTCCGGCTCATACCAGAATGTTGGAAACCCTTTCCGGCGAGGGAGTCAGTTTTGATGACATTCTCATAGACCCCAGTATGCCGGAGGATCATTCCCCCTGTCGTAAACCGGGCACAGGGATGTTCGGCAAATATCTGGCTGGCGATTACGACCTTGCATCCTGCTGGGTGATAGGAGACCGGGAAACCGACAGACAACTGGCCGTGAATCTTGGCTGCAAGGCGCTGATTATCGGAAAAGACTTCGGTTGGGACAGAATCGTGGAGACAATACGCAGAGGAGCCAGGACGGCCGTGGTGGAGAGGAAGACAGCAGAGACCGATATCAGGGTGGCCGTAGATCTGGACGTGAACGGTCCCTCATATTCCGACACAGGTCTCAAGTTTTTCGACCATATGCTGGACCAGATAGCACGCCACTCCGGAATCTCAATCCAGATTAGCTGCAAGGGCGACCTGCAGGTGGATGAGCACCACACGATGGAAGACGTGGGTATCGCACTGGGTGAGGCACTGCGAAACGCATTGGGAGACAAGAGGGGGCTGGAACGTTACGGTTTCGCCCTGCCTATGGATGAGAGCAGAGCCCTGGTGCTGCTGGATTTCAGCGGACGCATCGATTTCAGCTGGGACGTTGTCTTCACCCGCGAATATGTGGGAGATGTTCCCACGGAAATGTTCAAGCATTTCTTCCAGTCACTCTGCAGCGCATCAGTCTGCAATCTCCGCATAGAAGCACGGGGAGAGAACAATCACCATCTGGCCGAAGCAGTCTTCAAGGCCTACGCCAGAGCACTTGGGTCGGCTGTGAGGAGAAATCCATTCAATTACGAACTACCAAGCAGCAAGGGAGCATTATGACAACCATAGTTGATTACAGAATGGGCAACTTGCGTTCGGTGAAGAACGCGCTGAGCAGACTCGGAGCTGAGTTCACCGTGACCTCCGACCCCGAACTTATTCTTGCCGCTGACAGGGTGATTCTTCCCGGAGTGGGCAATGCGGCTGAGGCAATGGACAACATCCGTTCTGAGGGACTCGCCGAAGTGATACGGAGTCTGCGAAGACCTGTTCTGGGAATATGCATAGGTATGCAGATTCTCTGCCGGCACAGCGAAGAGGGGGATACGGATTGTCTGGGCGTATTCGACACTGACGTCAGACGTTTCGAGGCTTCTGCTGATCTCAAAGTCCCGCATATGGGATGGAACGGGATAGGAAATCTCGATTCAAAACTATTCAAGGGTGTGAACGGAGGCAGTTTCGTGTATTTCGTTCATTCATACAGGCCGGAACTGTGCTGCGACACCGTTGCAACGTGCAACTACGGTGGACTTTTCAGTGCCGCGCTCAAATATGAGAATTTTTATGGCACTCAGTTTCATCCGGAGAAAAGCGGTGATACGGGCGAGGCCATATTACGGAATTTCCTTTCGCTATGACAGAACTGATTCCTGCAATAGACATTATCGACGGACGCTGTGTGCGACTGTCGCGCGGAGACTATTCAACCAGCAAGATATACGGTGACCCGGCCGAAATGGCTCGTGCATTTGCGGATGCCGGTGCCCCGAAACTTCATCTTGTGGACTTGGACGGGGCCAAGGCCTCGGCTCCCTGCAATCTGAATACTCTTGAAAGAATTGCTTCCGACGGAAGACTCAGAATAGAATGGGGAGGAGGACTCAAGAACGAAACTGCACTGTCGGACTGTTTTTCTGCAGGAGCGGATTTTGCGATTATCGGAAGCGTAGCTGCTCTTCAGCCCGAAGTCTTTCTTGAATGGCTGGACCGGTTCGGCGGAGACAGGCTCATATTCGGAGCCGACGTGAAGGACGGATCTCTGGCCGTTAAAGGATGGTTGGAAGAAGCAGCCGCAGGAATGGATACTCTCCTGGAACTCTTCTCGACTCACGGTCTTGCAAGAGTGATATGCACCGATATTTCCAGGGACGGTATGCTGTGCGGTCCGGACATTTCCTTCTATATGTCTATGGCCAAGCGTTTTCCATCACTGCAGTTCACGGTGTCAGGAGGCATTGGGGACAGCGGCGATCTGGCTGCAGTAAGGGATGCCGGTCTGCCCGGAGTTATTGTCGGAAAGGCATTCTACGAAGGCAGAATAACAATGGATGAGATGAAATTATGGTGGCAAAAAGGATAATACCCTGTTTGGATGTCAAAGACGGGAAGACGGTCAAAGGAGTAAACTTTATCGGATTGCAGGATGTAGGCGACCCCGTGGAACTCGGAGCCCGCTATGCGTCAGAGGGGGCCGACGAACTTGTGTATCTGGATATCAGCGCCACTTTCGAAGGCAGAAGCACCTTCACCTCACTGGTGGAGAGAATCTCGGACAGAATCAACATACCGTTCACGGTGGGAGGCGGGATATCATCACTTTCCGCCGCTTCCGACCTGCTCGATGCAGGAGCCGACAAGATTTCCGTGAACAGTGCGGCCATCGCCGACCCTACGCTGATAGATTCTCTGGCCTCGCGTTATGGCAGCCAGTTCGTAGTGCTTGCAATAGATGCCAAACTCTCACCGGACGGCAGATGGCTCGCCACCACACACGGAGGACGTGTACTTACTGAAAGAGAACTGTTCTCCTGGGCACACGAAGGACAGGAAAGAGGAGCCGGGGAGATACTCCTCACCTCTATGGAGCACGACGGAGTCAGGAAAGGCTACCCCTGTGCCCTGTTTTCTGAATTCTGTTCATCCCTGCATATTCCCGTGATTGCCTCCGGAGGAGCAGGCAGCACGGACGACATTGCCGCTGTTCTTACCGAAGGCAGGGCGGATGCAGCACTGGCGGCGAGCATCTTCCACTACGGGACCTGTACCATAGGCGAGGTCAAGAAAGAACTTGCCGCAAGAGGAATCAAAGTACGTTTGTAAAACACGATGACAATGATTAGTTTTGATGAATTGAATCTCAGCAAGAGTGAGGACGGGCTCGTTCCCGCCATAGTGCAGGACTCCACAAGCCTCAAGGTCCTGATGATGGGATTTATGAACGCAGAAGCTCTGCAAAGGACTCAGGAAGAAGGCAGAGTATGCTTCTGGTCCCGCACAAGAAAATGCCTCTGGACCAAAGGCGAGACCAGTGGCAATTTTTTGTATGTCAAAGAAATATATGCAGACTGCGATGCTGACACGCTGCTTGTCAGGGCTACACCGGCAGGGCCTGTCTGCCACAGGGGGACAAGCGCCTGCTTCGATACCCTTGACCACGAAGGCTTCATACGTTCCCTGTCAGCGCTCATCAGAGGCCGGCACGAACAGATGCCTGAAGGTTCCTATACTACGAAACTGTTCATCAAGGGGGTCAAGGCAGTCGCCAAGAAGTTTGCCGAAGAGAGCGGAGAGTGTGTGATTGAGGCCGTAAGCGGCAACAAGGAACGCTTCATCTACGAAGCTTCAGACGTTATGTATCACTATCTGGTCCTGCTCGAGCAGATGGGGGTCGGAATAAACGATATAGAAAAGGAACTGGCAGCGCGTCACCGCTGATGCAGTTTTCTTGAAAATACAACAATCAATGAGTTCACTCAAATGGATAACCGGAGTCATCGGATGGGTGGCCGGAGGACCGATAGGAGCCTTGCTCGGAATCATTCTAGGTTCCGTGGTGGGACGCAGTCTGGATACAATCAACGAAAGCAAGAACGGCTCTGAAGATCGGCGGAGAGGCTCTTATTCTGCAATCGAGCAGAGAAACAGCTTTATGCTCAGCCTGCTGGTGCTGTCATCGGCTGTCATCCGCGCCGACGGGAAAACTCTCCAGTCAGAGCTCAATTATGTCAAATCGTTCATCCGACGAAACTTCGGCGACTATGCAGTGGATGATGCGATGCACATTCTGACCGAACTGGAGTCGAAGGAAATCAACATCTATGAAGTCGGTGGTCAGATAGCGGTGTTTATGAACTATTCCCAGAAAGTCCAGCTCTTCCACTACCTTGCAGGAATAGCAAACTCAGACGGGGAATTCTGCAAACAGGAGAAATCCGTTCTGGAGTCCATAGCATCAGCGATACGTCTGGATGCAGCAGACTCGGACTCCGTCATTGCGATGTTCTACAAAGACCCCGCATCTGCATATGCAGTTCTGGAAATTAATCCTTCGGCGACCGACGAAGAAGTCAAAAGCGCCTATCGGCGAATGGCTATGAAGAATCACCCAGACAAGGTCGCTTCCCTGGGTCCCGATATCCAGAAAGCCGCCGAGGAGAAATTCCTGAAGATTCAGGAAGCCTACGGTACAATCAAGAAGCAGAGGGGAATGGACTGACGACCTGCCAGACTGAGAACGGTCTCTATAGATTCAATACATACAGATGGCTTTCATCCCCGGCTTTTGTCAGATAGAAGTTGCCGTTGCATTCCTCAAGCCAGCAGTAATAGTCATCAAGTTCAAAACTCTGGATGATGTTGCCTTCGGTATCCATCTGAAGAATCTTTGTCTTGGGCTGAGAGGACGCTTTTTCCGGAAGAGGTTTGTTATATGGCAATCCGGAATACAGAAGATAAATTTTGTCGCCGACACTGCATATCTGATTGAAATACTGCATTGGACGGGCCTGATTGAAGTCAGGTACTCCCTTGATTCTTACTCCCCGGAAACTCGCATTCTCGTAATCGAAGAAGAAAACGACGGGAAGATGGTAGAATGCAGCGGCCACGGTGTGATTGTCAGGAAGCAGGCAGTCGGCAAAGCGCAGAAGCATAGACATCTTGAGTGAGGATTTTTCTTCGAGCTTGAATGATTCCGGTTTTGCAACAGGATATTCGGCTACACAGCTTCCGTCTTTGAGATTCACGAGGGAGAAGCAGGGAGCAGCTGTCAGTTCACGTGTGGACAGGTCCAGTTTCCCGTCATAGCACAGCAGGGAATCACATCCAACCAGTCTGGCGCTGTAGTATGGCAGGAAGGAAGCACTGTCCAAGGGAATCTGCCTTGTGTAAACAGTTGCGCCAGTTCTTATGCTTTCTTTTATATCAATCTCCTGATACCGTGAATTCATCAAATCGACGATACGGGCAGAGCCATCGACGATGTCAAAGTCGGGCACTATCAGTTGCGTCTCATCCGGACCGCTGCCTTTCCTGCAAAGGTTGGCGAGAGTATCTCCGGAGCTGAGACTGATGGCCGTGAGCGCATACCTGGGGCCGAAATTTCTTGCAAGAAAAATGGAATCCGCAATCTTGAAATCCTGAAGAGGGAATTCAGCATCCGACAATCTGGCAGCCGTCACACTGACGGAGGTCTTCGGAAGCGTTACATAGGAAAGAGGGTATTCGAAAAGTTTATCAACTTTGGTACCGCAGGAGCAGATGACTCCGGAAAGGACGACGAGACCTACAAGGATTGGACACTTTCTACACATTTCAAACTTTCTTCAGATGATACGGCAAAATCGACAATACAGTTGGAAAGAGTTCTCTCCGACGTATTCTCGGCACAGAAATAATAAAAATCCTTGACTCCTGATCCGGCAGTCGGGAAGTAACAGGGTCCGAGTTTGAATGCCCTGCCGGAAGTGAGGGCCTCGACATTCCGGTCCAGTGCGGCTGTACGGTCCGAATCTTTTGTACTGAACAGAAGCAGGCACAGTACAAGCAATGCGGATGCTGATACAGCGGCGATTGCAGTTTTCTTTTTCATATAAATATTCGATATGATGGTCAGTATCCCAACTATGTGAATCTCTAAAAAATAATCGAATGACGTTTCGAGACGAATTCCGGTGCAATTTAGCAATTATTGTGTGGTATCCACATTATTTTGAGTATTTTTGTACCTATGAAGACACTTAATTTCATCGTGACGGTTCTGGCCTCACTTATCATCGCCACCGGAGCATCGGCGGCAAACCTCAACGCATCAAACGGCATAGCAGCCGGCAAGGCGCTGGTATCACTCTACACACAATACAAGGCGGACGGAAAGATTGACCTGACCAATACAGCCAACATCAGCAACATCGTCAGCCTCATCAACAACATCAAGGGACTCACATCCAAGTCCACATCAAGCAACACTCCTGCTGACTTTGTCAAGAGTCTCATATCGGGTTCCGACAATCTCGTGAGCAAGAGCAATTCCAGCAGCGTCCTCAGCGCACTGGGTTCAATTGCCAATCTGGATGCGTCATCCATAGCCAAATCAGCGGCATCGTCAGCAGCCAGCTCATTGGCGGGCAAACTTTTCGGCAGCTCAAACACCTCTTCCTCAAGTTCTTCATCGGCTAATTCACAGACTGCAGCTACAGCCGTATCAGCGCTCACAAGTCTGTTCTCCACTTTGAAGAAATAATTCCGAATCCATCATCTCTGATAATATGGCTCAGCTGATAGACGGTAAAGCCCTTTCTCTGTCCCTGAAGGAAGAGATGAAGGGGAGGATAGCCGGGATTGAAAAAGAATTCGGACGCAAACCTTGTCTGGCTGTCATTATTGTGGGGGACAATCCCGCCAGCAGATCCTATGTTCGCGGCAAAATTAAAGCAGCCGAATTCGTAGGGATGGACAGCCGGCTCGTCGAACTTCCTGAGGATGTCAGTGAAGAAAGGCTTATCGCTGAAATAGCTCAGTTGAACGAAGACGAAGGAGTGGACGGAATACTTGTCCAATTGCCTCTTCCCAAACACATCGACGAGGACCGCATAATAGATGCAATTTCACTCGACAAGGATGTTGACGGCTTCCATCCCGGCAATGTAGCCAAACTGTGGCTGGGACGACCCTGTACAGTTCCTTGTACGCCCAAAGGGATAATGGCTATGATTGAAAGCACCGGGACAGGCATATCCGGGAAAAAAGCCGTAGTCGTCGGTCGCTCCAACATTGTCGGAAAGCCGGTGGCAAAACTACTGCTCGACAAGAACGCCACAGTCACCATCGCCCATTCTCGCACAGCAAATCTTGCAGACACCTGCAGGGAGGCAGACATACTCGTAGCCGCAGTGGGCCGTCCGGAGATGATAACGGCTGATATGATCAAACCGGGGGCAATTGTCATAGACGTTGGAATTAACAGGGTTTCCTGCACGGCTGCCGACGGTACAACAACTTTCCGTTTGGTAGGAGATGTCGACTTCAAGTCAGCAACAGAAGTGGCCGGTTACATTACCCCTGTACCGGGCGGAGTGGGTCCTATGACCATTACAATGTTGATGCAGAACACAATAGAGTGCTTCCTCCGCAGAATCAACTGAATAACTGACGCTTGAGAGGCCTTCCGTTTTTCATCCTCTCACACCGCCTTACGCAAAAAAGAGAACTCACTGTGAATCAACAGTGAGTTCTCTTGTATAGTGTCGGGATGATCTGACTCGAACAGACGACCCCCACGTCCCTAACGTGGTGCGCTAGCCAACTGCGCCACATCCCGATTCCCTAATGGGACTGCAAATATACAAAAAATCCTTTGCAGTACAATAAAAAAATAAAGGAAACGAAAAAAGTTGGGAAATATTGACGATTTGCGGGCTATATTTCCCGTTCAGCCTCAAGCCCCTGTCTGGCAATGTCGCGACGGCAGAAAAGCGCAGGGCAGCGGACATTGTCCACCAGAGTATATGCACAAGTTCTGGCTTCGGCAAGTGATGATGCTCTCGCAACACACATCAATACCCTTCCCCCCGCAGTTACAAGCCCTTCGTTCCTGAGTGCCGTGCCCATATGGAAGGCAAAACTACCCGTCGGCACAGAATCCGGCATCTCGATGGGAAAACCCTTTTCATAATGTCCGGGATAGCCTTTTGTGGCCAGCACAACCCCCATAGTCACATCAGATGACCATATCGGTTCTCCACAAGGTCTCCCCTCGGCAACGGCCTCGAATATTTCATATATGTCGGAATCCAGAAGAGGAAGCACCACTTCCGTCTCAGGATCCCCGAATCGGGCATTGAACTCGATGACCTTGACACCGTCAGCCGTTTTCATCAGCCCACCATACAACACCCCGGAGAGGGGCGCACCGATGGAGACCATATTCTCCGCAACTTTCCTCAGAATATTGTCAAGAGCGAAACTCCTGTCATCTGCACCGATGAAAGGAAGTCCGGTATATGCACCCATTCCCCCGGTGTTCGGTCCTTTGTCGCCGTCATATACCCTCTTGTGGTCCTGAGCGAGGGGCATAGGATATACTCTGGTGCCGTCCACGAATGCCATAAAGGAGAATTCGGGTCCCTCGAGATAGTCTTCGACCACCACACGGCCTTTCCCGAAACTCTCCCCCACCAGCATATCCTTTAAAGCGGCATCAGCCTCAACGAGATTGTTTGCAATCACGACTCCTTTTCCTGCCGCGAGTCCGTCATATTTGAGAACAGCGGGAAAAGGTCTGGAGGATACGTATGCAAGAGCGTCCTGATAGTCGGAAAAACTTCTGTATGAGGCAGTGGGCACACCGCATCTTTCCATCACCTGTTTTGCGAACTCTTTGCTGGTCTCTATCCTGGCGGCAGCGGCGGTATGGCCGAAAATCTTGAGACCGGAGGATCGGAAAGCATCCACTACTCCGGCGGCCAGAGCAGCTTCAGGCCCCACTACAGTGAGATCAATGGAGTTGGATTGTGCGAATTCCAACAGGGCTTCCACATCGGTATCCTTGATGGGGATACATTCGGCCTGAAGTGCGATTCCGGCGTTGCCGGGTGCACAATAGATTTTTTCCACCTGCGGAGATCTGCCGAGCGCATCCACTATAGCGTGTTCGCGACCACCTCCGCCAATTACAAGCACTTTCTTCATTCCGAAAACAGTTTAACTTTCATTCCGAAAACAGTTTAACTTTCTCCCGATAACAGTTTAGCGAGAGTTTCCACATACAACCGGTGTTCGATGACCTGTCCGATTCTGTGCACTTCGGCGGGATCGTCTCCATCATAATCGAAGGACCTCTGTGCAATGATGCGTCCCCCGTCAAGGCTTTCGTCCACCCAATGAATGGTTATTCCATAGACTTTGACACCATATTCCACAGCCTGCTCAACCGCGTGAGCTCCCTTGAATGCGGGAAGAAGTGACGGATGAATATTGATTATCCGACCACCGTAACGGGCTAGCAGAACATCGCCGATAATTCTCATATAACCCGCCAGACATACTATATCCACGCACTCGGAGTCGAGTCTGTCTGCAATAACAGTCTCAAACTCAGACTTGGACGAATATGTGTGAGGGTCAAAGACAAATACGGGAGTTCCGAAGCGTGCCGCTCTCCCGAGTACGAAAGCCCCCGGCTTGTCACAGACGAGCAGCACCACTCTCGCATCAAGTCGTCCGTCAGCGCAGGCAGATGCAATAGCCTCATAGTTGCTGCCACTGCCACTTGCAAATACTGCTATGTTTTTCATATAGTTACAGTGATGGTCATCGGACATCAATGCTTGAAGTGTCTGACTCCCGTAAAGAGCATTGTGATGCCAAGTTCATTTGCCTTTTGTATGGACTCTTCGTCCCGAATGCTTCCGCCGGGCTGTACGATTGCAGTCACTCCGTATCCGGCGGCAAGTGCGACGGTGTCACCAAAAGGAAGGAAACCGTCGGATGCAAGCACAAGTCCGTCGGTGAAGCCTGCCTCCCGTGCCTGGTTCAAAGCTATTTCTGCCGATCCGACCCTGTTGGTCTGTCCGGCACCCACACCTATGGTATGATTATCCTTGACTACCGCTATGGCGTTGGATTTTATGTGCTTGACTATCTTCCAGCCGAAGTCCATATCCTGCATCTGCTCTGAAGTGGGTTTTGTTTCGGTGACACACATATCCGGATTAAGAGTCTCGATTTGAGTATCAAGCTGTTGGGCCAGCATCCCCCCGTTCACGCTGATGAACTGGGGTACAGGATTGGCACTGCGGGTCATATCCACCTGCATCACCCGGAGATTCTTCTTGGCAGAAAGTATCTCGAGCGCCTCAGGGGAATAGGAAGGTGCTATCACGATTTCGAGGAAAATGGGCTTCATTCCGGCTGCCACTTCTGCCGTAAGTTCACGATTGACAGCCACGATGCCTCCATAGATGCTCACCTTGTCGGCCTCATACGCTGCCTGCCAGGCCTCCTCTATGGTTTTCCCGACAGCAGCCCCGCAGGGATTCATATGCTTGAGGGCAACGCAGAAGGGTTCATCGAAATCGCGGACAACGTTCAGCGCGGCGTTGGCATCCTGAATATTATTGTAACTCAACTCTTTGCCCTGAATTTGAGTGGCAAAGGCAAGAGAGAAGGACGACGGTTGGAGATCAGAGAAGAAATCTGCGCTTTGATGAGGATTCTCTCCGTAACGCAAATGCTGCTTCAGGTCATACTCGAGGAAAAGCTTCTCGGGAAGACCTGCCTGCCTGCGCATATAGGAGGCTATCATCATATCATACTCTGCCGTATGGGTATAGGCCTTGGCACTGAGCTTGAGACGTGTCTGGTCGGACGTCCAACCGTTCTCACGCAATTCGGCGAGGACACTGCCGTAGTCGGAAGGATCACAGACTATGTTCACATCCTTCCAGTTCTTGGCGGCACTGCGCACCATTGACGGCCCGCCTATGTCTATGTTTTCAATGGCATCCTCAAGAGTGACGTCAGGCTTTGCTATGGTCTGCCTGAAAGGATAGAGGTTCACGCACACCAGTTCTATGGTTTCTATGCCGTTCTCCTTCAGTGTCTGCATATGCTCGGGCACATCCCTTCTGGCAAGGATGCCGCCGTGCACCTTGGGATGCAGGGTTTTCACGCGTCCGTCACAGATTTCGGGGAAGCCGGTGACCTCGCTTATCCCTATGGTCTTCACTCCGTTGTTTTCCAACAGTTTCTGAGTGCCGCCAGTGGCGATTATCTCCCATCCCAATTCAATAAGTCCTTTTACGAACTCCACCAGTCCGCTTTTGTCGCTTACGCTTACAAGTGCTCTTTTCATAATTATTACTGTCAATCTTTTGTGATGTCAACCCCTTCCTTATCTGTCACTTTCCCTATGACGGAGGCCTTTTCGCCGTAGGACTCAAGAATAGCTATAGCACGCTCAGCCTCGCCGGCATCCAGCACAAGCACCATTCCTATCCCCATATTGAAGATATTGAACATCTCGCGGTGAGGAATGCCTCCCCATTTCTCCAGACAGCGGAACACGGGCAGAATCTCCCAGCTTCCCTCCCGGATTTCAAGTCCCTGCCCATCGTGCAGGACACGGGGGATATTCTCATCAAAGCCCCCACCGGTAATATGAGCGACTCCGTGAACGTCACAATTGCGGATAACGTCCAAAACCTGCTTGACATAGATGCGGGTAGGCGTCAGAAGAACGTCGCCCAGACGCTTTCCTCCAAGTTCGGGTATGCTGTCGAAGTAGGAATAGCCCGCGTCTGACACAATCTTGCGTACCAGACTGAAACCGTTGGAATGAACACCGCTCGAGGCTATGCCCACCAGAACATCTCCGGCCTTTACTTTGGAGCCGTCTATGAGTTTGGATTTCTCCACGACTCCGGTAGTATAACCGGCAATGTCATACTCCCCTCCCTCGTACATTCCCGGCATCTCTGCAGTCTCTCCGCCGACAAGAGCACATCCGGCCTGGCGACAACCCTCTGCCACTCCTGAAACTATGGCCTCTATTCGGGCCGGAATGTTGTGACCCACCGCAACATAATCGAGGAATATCAGAGGCTCGGCCCCTTGTGCCAGCACATCGTTCACACACATTGCCACAGCATCTATGCCAACAGTGTCGTGTTTGTCCATTGCGAAGGCAATCTTGAGTTTGGTGCCTACGCCGTCAGTTCCGCTGACCAGTACCGGTTCCTTGATTCCGAGTGAAGAGAGGTCGAACATTCCGCCGAATGAACCGATTCCTCCCATTGAACCCGGCCGTGCCGTGGAAGCCACGTGTTTCTTGATGCGGCTCACCACCTCGTAGCCCGCTTCAAGATTGACTCCTGCGTTTTCGTAACTTTTTGCCATATCAGATTTCTGTTTCGTGTTCGTAGAGAGATGTAGGATACTCGCCGTTGAAGCAGGCCAGACACAGTTCCGAGCATCCTCCGGTCGAAGCCACACAGGAAGCGCAGGATACATATCCGAGAGAATCGGCCTCTATCATACGGCAAGCCTCCTCAAGACTGCGTGTTGAGCAGAGGAGCTCTTCACGTGTGGACGTATCCACTCCGTAATAACAAGGATGTTTCATCATCGGACTGGCAATGCGCACGTGCACTTCACTGGCACCGGCCGCCCTGAGCAACCTCACTATCTTCATACAGGTGGTACCCCGGACAATGGAGTCATCCACCAGCACAAGGCGCTTTCCGGATACGACGCTCCGTACTGCGGAAAGCTTCATCTGGACGCTTTTCTCGCGCAATTGCTGCGACGGCTGTATGAAGGTGCGGGCCACATAGCGGTTCTTGATCAGACCTGTCTCGAAAGGAATTCCGCTGCGTTCCGCATAACCCATAGCCGCACTGAGACCCGAATCCGGAACTCCGACAACTATGTCGGCCCGGGCCGGGCACTCGTCGGCCAGATGTCTGCCCACTTCCTTGCGGAAGCCATAGACGCTGCATCCGTCGATGACGCTGTCCGGACGCGCAATGTAAATGTATTCCATAGAACAGACCTTGCGCTTCTTGAATCGGGAATACATCACGCTTCGCACCCCGTGTCTGTCCAGGGTGACAATCTCCCCCGGTTCAATGTCCCGCACATAATCCGCTCCCACCAGTTCGAAGGCGCAGGTTTCCGAACTGACCACCCAGCCGTCTCCGAGCCTGCCCAGCGCGAGAGGTTTGATTCCGTACTTGTCCCTCATAGCATAGATGCGGTTGCGGGTGATGATGAGGAAGGCGAATCCTCCCTCCATCATATTGAGAGCGTCAATGATATGGACAATGCGGTCCTCCTTTCCGTCCTTCTTGATGAGGTTCGCAAGTATCTCCCCGTCGGTGAAGGTATGGAAGATGGATCCGCGGTCCTCCAGATAGGAGCTGACACGTTCCGAATTCACAAGGCTGCCCTCTCCCGCTATGGCCAGATCCCCGCTCCTGTGGTGGAAGAACAACGGCTGCACGTTGTCCAATCCGCCCTTCGCTGCATTGGCGTACTGAGTGCTGCCGATTCCCAAGCTTCCGCCGTATGAATCGAGGGTGGAGGAGGGAAAAACTTCCCCGGCCAGACCGAGTCCGCGGTGATGATGACAGACACCGTCATCGTCGAAAGTGGCGATACCGGCCCCTTCCTGGCCCCTGTGCTGCAGGGCGTGAAGGCCCAGATAGATAATCCGGGAGGCGTTGCTCACGCCGTAAACACCAAAAACGCTCATTTCTGTGTGATATTGATAAGCCTGTCCATAACTTGTCTGTAAGAGGCGCACACGTCGCTCATATCGTGGCGGAAGCGGTCCTTGTCCAGGACCTCCCCTGTCGATTCGTCCCAGAGACGGCAATTGTCAGGGCTTATCTCGTCCGAAACTATGATGTTTCCGTCCGGGCGGCGGCCGAATTCCATCTTGTAATCCACAAGCTCGATTCCCGCCTTGTGGAAGAATGCGGAAAGCACGTCGTCCGCCCTGCGGGCAAGGTCATATAAATATCCGAGTTCAGCATAGCTTACAATACCGAGGGCTACTGCGTGATGGTCGTTGATCATAGGATCACCGAGAGAATCGCAGTTGTACCTGAGCTCAAAGACAGTGTTGGGAATCCTGAACCCGTTCTCAAGTCCGAGCATCCGGGCCGTGGTGCCGGCCAGTCTGTTGCGGACAACCATCTGCAGGGGTATTGCTTCTACCCTGAGACAGACCTGCTCCCGTTCATTTTCAAGTCTGACGAAATGGTTCTCCACTCCGGCGGCTGAGAGAGCCGCAAAGGCCATAGCAGAAATGTTGTTGTTGCAGATGCCCTTGCCTTTGAGAGTCGCTCTCTTCACTCCTCCGAAGGCCGTAGCCACGTCATTGTAATGAATCAGAACCAGATCGGAATCTTCCGTGGCATAGATTTTCTTCTCGTTGCCGTCATATACCAGTTCGCGTATCGACATAGCTTCCGCTTCTTTTATTTTTTAGTGAAATATCTGACTGCATTTCTGAAAAGAGGCTGACATAGCTCCTCTCCGGAAATGTTCTTGAAAAGCCCGTTCTCGTAACGTTCGGAATGAGCCATCTTGCCGAGAATCTGCCCGTCAGGACTTACGATGCCCTCGATTGCATAGCAGGATCCGTTGGGATTGTAGGGAGATTCCATAGTGGGCTGTCCGGTGACAGGATCCACATATTGGAAAGCGACCTGTCCCTTGCGGAACAGTTCCCTCGCCATTGAGGGGGTGACGGTAAACTTGCCCTCTCCGTGGCTTACCGGCACAGTGTGCAGATCTCCCACCTTCAATCCAGCGAGCCAGGGAGAATTGACGCTGGATACACGTGTTGTAACCATCTGGGAAACGTGACGGTTGATGTCATTTCGGAAAAGCGTGGGGGAATCCTTGTCTATCTGTCCGAGCCGTCCGTATGGCAGCAATCCGCTTTTCACCAGGGCCTGAAATCCGTTGCAAATACCGAGTATGAGTCCACCTCTATTGAGGAGGGAATGTACAGCATCGGCCACATCTTTGTTATTCAATACGTTGGCAATGAATTTACCGCTCCCGTCGGGTTCGTCTCCGGAGGAAAAGCCTCCGGACAGGGCCAGAATATGGCACTCGGAGATATTCTTCTTCATCTCATCTATGGAGAGAAGAACATCCTCTGCTGTCAGATTGCGGAAGACTCCGAAACGGGTTTGGGCACCAGCCTCACGGAATGCCCTTGCGGTGTCGTAGTCACAGTTTGTTCCCGGGAACACCGGCAGGAAGACAAGAGGCTTGCCATCCAGCGCTTTGCGTGTGGCAGCCCTATGGGAATTGACTTCCATCCTAATCCTGGCCGCAGGGCTGCCACCCTTCTTCCTCTCCCTCAGTGCCATCATCCTCATAGGAGGGTTGATTGCCACAGAGTCCGGCACCTTGGGGGGATATACCCTTGAATACCTCCCTGTCCAGGCATTCTCGATTCTGAGTGAGCTGATGCACTCACCGTTGATATGAAGATACCCGTCCTCTCCGTCCAGAACCTCTCCAAGAGGCACAGCGTCCGGAAAAGCAAGCGTTTCCGTACATTCCACCAAAATGGAACCGTAAGAGAGGGCGAAGAGTTCATCTTCGGAAACTCTGACGTCCATACCGAAGGCGTTGCCGAAAGACATCTTCGCGAGACCCTCGGCCACTCCTCCGAAACCAGTTGCCCAAGCGGATACAATGCGTCCGTCCAGTATGGCCTCGTGAACGAAATCCCAGTTTCGTTTGATCTGCTCCACATCCGGCATTCTGTCGGGGAGCGGTGTATGCTTTATCAGATACAGTTTGTTCCCATCCCATTTCAGTTCGGGAGATATGACATCGGAAGCCTTGACCGGAGCCACACCGAAGGCTATGAGAGTCGGAGGCACGCTGATATCCTCAAAAGTACCGCTCATCGAATCCTTGCCGCCTATGGCCGGAAGTCCGAGTTCAAGTTGCATCTTGAGCGCTCCCAGAAGAGCCGAAAGAGGCTTGCCCCAGGAATGGGGGTCGTGTGTCATACGTTCGAAATACTCCTGGAAGGAGAAACGCATTCGCCGCCAGTCGCCGCCTGCCGCCACTATTTTGGCACAGGCCTCGACCACCGAATACGCGGCTCCGTGATACGGACTCCAACTGCTGAGGAATGGGTTGAAGCCGAAGGCCATCATACTGGCTGTATCCGTGAATCCGGGGGTGGGCAGTTTCTGCACAGACACCTGACTTTCCGTCATCTGAAGAGAACCTCCGTAGGGCATCAGCACGGTGGAACGGCCTATGGTCGAATCGAACATCTCGACCAAACCTTTCTGCGACGCAACATTCTCAGATGAGAGCATAGAGCACATCCTTTCGGAGAGGTCGACACCGTTCCATTTCTGCAGAAAAGGGTCCTTGTCCTCGACCGGAAGAATCTCCGCCCGGGAAAAATGCCGTGCTCCAGCGCTGTCTATGAAACTGCGGGAAAGGTCGGCGACAAGTTCGCCACGGTTGAACATTCTCATTCTGCCGCTTCCGGTAACGTCTGCCACGTGGGTGACCTCTATGTTCTCCTCTGCGCATAAAGAGCTGAAAAGCTCACGGTCCTTCGCCTCCACGACTACGGCCATCCTCTCCTGAGACTCGCTGATGGCAAGTTCAGTGCTGTTCAGACCGTCGTACTTGACCGGAATCCTGTCCAGATATATGTCCAGTCCGGAGGCCAGCTCGCCTATCGCCACGCTCACTCCTCCGGCTCCGAAATCATTTGATTTCTTGATGAGACGAGTGACCTCGGGACGGCGGAAAAGGCATTGGATTTTGCGCTCTTCAGGGGCGTTTCCCTTTTGCACCTCACTGCCGCAGTTCTCCAGAGAACCGCTGTTGTGCTCCTTGGAAGACCCGGTGGCCCCTCCTATGCCGTCACGTCCGGTGCGCCCGCCGAGCAGAAGTATCACATCGGAGGGTGCAGGGCTCTCCCGACGTACGTCATCTGCCTTTACTGCTCCCACCACAGCTCCAACCTCGAGGCGTTTGGCAACATAGCCCGGATGATATATTTCTCTCACGTGTGTGGTTGCAAGCCCCACCTGATTGCCGTAACTTGAATAGCCGGCGGCAGCCTTTCTCGATATGACCTTCTGGGGCAGTTTGCCGGGAACGGTCCCTGATACCGGTTTGCAGATGTCACCGGCTCCAGTCACTCTCATAGCCTGATAAACGTAAGAACGTCCAGAAAGAGGATCGCGTATGGCCCCACCAAGACAAGTGGCGGCTCCGCCGAAAGGTTCAATTTCCGTAGGGTGATTGTGGGTCTCGTTCTTGAACATCAGGAGCCAGCGCTCGTTGCGGCCTTCCACATCGACATCGACATAGATGCTGCAGGCGTTGTTCTCCTCGCTGTCTTCCAGATCATCCAGTTTTCCCGCAGAACGCAGGGCACGAGCTCCGATGGTGGCCAACTCCATCAGACATAGGCTCTTCCCTTCGCGTCCAAGACTCTTGCGCAAGTCGTGGAAACGGCCCAGGGTGGACTCTATCTCATTTTTGATGAACGAATCATCCACGCGTATCTCCGTGAGCTCAGTTGTAAACGTAGTGTGCCGGCAATGGTCGCTCCAGTAAGTGTCTAGGATACGTATTTCGGTCTCCGTGGGCTGTCTTCGCTCCTCGGAGAAATACTTCACCACTTCCTCGAGATCATCTGCATTCATCGCCAGCCCCCATTCAGAGCAGAATGTCGGATAATCCTCCGCCTTCATCTCAGTGAATCCGTCGAGGACCGCCATTTTCTTCATCTCCGACTTCCCGCCCGATCCGATTCTGGAGAGGTCCTTCTCCCTGGACTCGACGGCATTGATGTAATAATGGCGCACAGCTGCAAGATCGGCTTCGGAGAAATCATCGTCAAAGACCAGAAGTCTGGAGCTGCGTATCCCAACCTCTGCCTCAGGATCTATCAGATGCACACAGTCCACGGCCGAAGAAGCCCTCTGGTCGAACTGCCCGGGGATGAACTCCACCGCCAGATAACGTTTCCCGTCGAGAGGAAAACTGTCGTAAACCGTGTCTGTTACTGTCTCTGCAAAAACAGAATAACGGCATTTGTCCAGCAACTGCTCCGAGAAGCCGGAAAGGTCGTACACATTAAGGAGCCTGAGTTCACTGATGGACAGCGCAAGGTTCTCGTTGAGCTCGCTTCGCAAACTCTCCGCCTCCACTCTGAACCCATCCTTCTTCTCTACAAAGATGCGGGTGTTCTCGTTCATAGGATGATTCTATGATGATTCTAAGATGATTCTATATCTCAGTATTGATTATGGCTTCCGTCTGGGCGTGGCGGAATCCGGCAAGTTTCTCCCTGATTTCAGGGCTGCCGACCGAAAGTATGGACAAGGCCAGAAGTGCGGCATTCTTCGCTCCGTTCACGGATACAGCAGCCACCGGTATACCGGAAGGCATCTGGACTATGGAAAGGAGCGCATCCATACCTCCGAAGGCCTTGCCGTTAATAGGCACGCCGATAACTGGAAGCGTGGTATAGGCGGCAGTCACTCCGGGCAGATGCGCCGCCCCACCGGCTCCCGCGATTATCACATCCAGTCCCCGGTCGACGGCAGAACCGGCCCACTCAGCCAGAAGTGCCGGGGCACGGTGTGCACTGATTACTTTCTTCTCATAGGGGACGCCGAACTGATCCAGCACTGCGAAAGCGGCCGACATAACTTCCAAGTCACTTGTCGACCCCATTATTATACCGACTTTCATATTCCGTCACTCAGCGAAGAACAAACGGGAAAGCGTCATAGGATCGATGTACTTGCCATCCTTATAGACACGCATATTGCCCGAGGCAATCTCATCTATGAGCATCACATTGCCATCGGAGTCGTAACCGAACTCGAACTTGATGTCATACAGAACAAGTCCCTTCGTGGCCAAATCATCGGAAACAATTTTTGTAATCTGCTGTGTCTGAGCCTTGATTGCATCATACTGCTGAGCAGACATAACCCCGAGAGCCACAAGAGCGTCCTTGGTCACAAGGGGGTCACCCTTCTCGTCATTCTTAAAAGTGGTCTCGACATAAGACGGCAGGTCCGCCCCTTCCTCCATATACTCTCCGTATCTGCGTATGAAACTGCCCACAGCCTTGTTGCGGCAGATAACCTCAAGACCGTGCCCGAAAACCTTCGCTCTGAGGACCTCCATTGTGGTATTTGCGAGATTCGCGCCCACGTAGTGCGTCCTGATTCCGGCTGCGTTGATTTTCTCGAAGAAATAGATGGACATACGAAGATTGACGTCGCCGACGCCCTTGATTGTAAGTCCGACGGAGTTCTCACCGGGATCGAACACACCGTCCTTGCCGGTGCAGTCATCCTTAAATTCAAGAAGGCAGTTGCCGTTCTCAAGTGCATAAACGTTCTTGGTTTTGCCTGTGTAAAGGAGTTCCATATATAGAGAGATTGAATGAATTGCAAAGATAGCCCATATCCTCCGCATTTTGAAATATAGTTTTCAACTTTTTCTGTTGAGAAAAATGGCTTATAATGGGCTGAAACTCTTGGCATATCCATTTCTTATGATTACCTTTGCAGTCCGATGAAAGGAAAATTTTCATACGGACACAGATATGAAATACAGGGCGGGACAATTGTTTGTCCCGCTTTTTGTGACGTCCACGTTCATTTCCGCGAGCCGGGACGGCCGGACAAGGAAAGCATTGCGAGCGGGAGCAGGGCAGCAGCAGCAGGGGGCTATACCTGCGTCTGCACTATGCCCAACCTCGACCCTGTACCGGACTGTCCTGAGAATCTGGAACGGGAGCTTGAGATAATACGCAGAGATGCCGTAGTGGATGTAATCCCTTTCGCCAGCATCACCACCGGACGCAAAGGTCTGGAAGTAGTGGATGTCGCGGCGCTCAAGGGTCTGGTGGCCGGTTTCTCGGATGACGGAAGCGGGGTCGGAGATGCGGCCGTGATGCGCAAAGCAATGGAAGCCGTGGCGGAGAACGGAGGAATTCTGGCCGCACATTGTGAGGATACAGCTTTCGGCGATTCACCCGAAAGCGAATGGAAGCAGATAGAAAGGGATATCGAAATCTCAGCTATGACCGGATGTGCATACCACGTCTGTCACATCTCCACTCTTCAGAGCGTGAATCTGATAAGAAAAGCCAAGGACAGAGGACTTGATGTCAGCTGTGAGACGGCCCCGCACTATCTCGTCCTCACCGGGAATGACAGAGAGGATGACGGCAGGTTCAAGATGAATCCCCCCCTTCGCGGCAAAGCCGACAGGGATGCCCTCATCGAAGGTCTGAAGGACGGAACGATAGATATGATTGCCACCGACCACGCCCCGCACACGATGGAGGAGAAATCACGCGGGTTCGCTCTCAGCGCCAACGGCATAGTCGGACTCGAAACAGCGTTCCCCGTGCTCTACACACGGCTCGTCAGGGAGGGTGTCATCAGTATGGACAGACTTGTGGAGCTTATGAGCACGGCCCCGCGCCGGCGTTTCCGACTTCCCGGGGGCGAAGATGATTTCTGCGTCTTCGACATTTCAGAACAGTTCAGGATTGACAGTTCCAGATTCCGTTCCAAAGGGAAAAGCACCCCGTTCGATGGGATGGAGGTGTTCGGACGCTGTATCAGGACTATATACAAAGGGAAAGAAATCTATACAATATGAAACAGATGAAGCTGGTACTCCGCAACGGAATGGAGTTTACGGGAGTCTCCTGTGGCTCTGACAAAACCGTTGTGGGAGAAATCGTTTTCAACACTTCTATGGTCGGCTATCAGGAGATAATCTCCGACCCGGCATATTCAGGGCAGATAGTGGTGATGACTTACCCCCTGATGGGCCAGTACGGCATCACTGATGATGACTTTGAGTCCAGGACTCCGTCCATCGGAGGTCTTGTGGTCAGGGAGTGCTGCAACACACCGTCCAATTTCAGATATACCAAAACCCTTTCCGAAGAACTGGACGAGAGGGGGATTCCCTGCTTGAGCGGCCCCGACACCAGAATGATAACGAGAATAATAAGGGACGAAGGCTGTATGACAGCTGCATTGGTTGATGAGTGTGTGAGCCACGAAGATGCTATGGCGCTTATCGCTGCTTACCGGCCCAAGGAGAATCCCGTCTCCGAAGTCAGCTGCTCCAAAAGATGGTTTTCCAGAACACCGCACCATAAATTTGATATTGTAGTGGTGGATTGTGGCCTCAAGCACAGCGTAATAGCCGAACTCAACAGACGCAGCTGCAACGTGACCGTCGTTCCTTTCGACGCGAGTCTGGAGGACATACTCTCCTTCAATCCCGACGGCCTGCTCATATCCAACGGACCGGGATCGCCGGATTCTCTTCCTGATCTGATTGATGTCGTCAGGAAACTCAGAGGAAAACTTCCGATTTTCGGAATCTGCCTGGGACAGAATATCGTCTCTCTTGCCTGCGGTGCCGGCAACATCAGACTCAAGGCCGGACATCACGGAGGACGTCCGGTACGCGAATCCGACGGGGGAAGAATCATCAGCGCCGAACATAACCACAATTGGACCGTGGATCCCGACACTCTCGAAGGCAGCGGACTGGAGGTCAGCTATTCCGACGTATCCGACGGCAGCATCGAAGGTCTTGTATGCAGAAAGGACAGAATATGCACGGTACAGTTCTACCCTGAAGGGGCCCCCGGTCCCAGAGAGAGTCATTTTTTCGATGATTTCATTAAAGCGATGGAGGATTAGACGATGCCAAGAAGAACAGACATAAAGAAGGTTATGGTAATCGGTTCCGGTCCCATTGTCATAGGACAGGCAGCCGAATTTGACTACGCAGGCACCCAGGCCTGCCTTGCTCTCAAGGAGGAAGGGTACGAGGTCGTTCTCGTCAATTCCAACCCGGCCACCATTATGACGGACACCCATATCGCCGACAAAGTGTATATGGAACCGCTTGACCTCGAATATGTGGCCAAGATAATAAGATATGAGCGCCCTGACGCCATCGTGCCCGGACTCGGAGGCCAGACCGGCCTCAACCTTGCTGTCAAGCTGGCCAGAAAGGGTGTGCTGGAGGAGTGCAAGGTCGAGATTTTGGGAACCTCATTCCACAGCATAGAACAGGCTGAGGACAGGGAACTGTTCAAGGAACTGTGCATCAGTCTCGGCGAGCCTGTCATCCCGTCACAAATATGCTACAGCGTAGAGGAAGCGCTCACTGCGGCGGACAGAATCGGTTATCCGGTGGTTCTGCGTCCGGCCTTCACCCTCGGCGGCACCGGAGGCGGATTTGCCGACAATGCCGTTCAACTCAGCGAGATGATGCGCAATGCACTGGTGCTCTCCCCCGTCCATCAGGTGCTCATTGAGAAGAGTGTCAAGGGATACAAGGAAATCGAATTCGAGGTGATGAGGGACAAGAATGACACCGCAATCACCATCTGCTCTATGGAGAATGTGGATCCCGTGGGTATCCACACCGGAGATTCCATAGTGGTGGCCCCGGCCCAGACCCTCGCCGACAAGGAATATGAAATCCTTCGCACGAGCGCCCTCAAACTTATACGCGCCCTGAAGATAGAAGGAGGCTGCAATGTCCAGTTTGCGCTCGACCCTCTTTCGTTCAATTATTACATAATAGAGGTGAATCCCAGGGTGTCCCGTTCTTCTGCACTGGCCTCCAAGGCGAGCGGCTTCCCCATTGCCAGAGTCACCGCAAAGATTGCTGCCGGACTCACTCTGGACGAAATCACCGTGGCCGACGCCCCGGCATGCTGCGAGCCGTCCATCGACTACATCGTGAGCAAGGTGCCACGTTTCCCCTTCGACAAGTTCAGCGAGGCCACCAATGAACTCGGTACCCAGATGAAGGCGACAGGTGAGGTGATGAGTATAGGAAGGACCTTCGAGGAAAGCCTTCTCAAAGCCATCAGGTCTCTGGAAATAGGGTGCAGCCATATATGGAAGAAGAAATTCGAGACAATGTCTGACGCGGAACTGATGGAATACATAGTCAAGTTCCCCGACGATCATCTGCTCGCAATTGCCCAGCTGATACGCAACGGTATGGATGTCAGGCTCATATATGATGCGACCAAGATTGATATGCTCTTCCTCGACAAACTGGTGAACATAGTCGGTATGGAGAGAAGGCTCAAGGCATCTCCTATGGATGTGACCGTGCTGCGTGAAGCCAAGAAGTCAGGATTCAGCGACAAGTTCATAGGCCAGCTCTGGGGCCGCAGCGAAAAGGAGATGACGGAGTTCCGCTGGGCCAACGACATCAGACCGGTTTACAAGTATATAGACAGTTGCGCCGGTGAACATCCCGCCAACGTGCCGTATTACTACTCCACCTACGAGCAGGAGAACGAAACCGTGGTGAGCGACCGCAGGAAGATACTGGTGCTCGGAGCCGGCCCGATAAGGATAGGACAGGGAGTCGAGTTCGACTATTCCACGGTTCACGCCATCTGGGCCATTCGCGAGGCCGGATATGAGGCTATAATAATCAACAATAACCCCGAAACGGTATCCACCGACTATACAATCTCCGACAAACTGTACTTCGAGCCACTCACCGTGGAGGATGTGATGAACGTGGTGGACCTCGAGAAGCCTCAAGGTGTCATCGTGACACTCGGAGGACAGACAGCCATCAATCTGGCCGGACCTGTGGCCGAATTCGGCGTACCAATCATCGGAACTCAGATTCAGGCTATAGACAATGCTGAGGACCGCAAGCTCTTCGAAGCCATAATGCGCATGACAGGAATACCTCAGCCTCGTGCCAAGGCCGTGACTGACGTGGAGGAGGGAGTCAAAGCAGCCGCTGAAATAGGCTACCCTGTACTCGTGCGTCCCTCATTCGTTCTGGGCGGCCGGGCGATGATGATAGTGGGCAACGAGGAAGCCCTGCGCCATTACCTGCACAACGCAGTGGAAATCAACGAGAACTCACCTGTACTCGTGGACAAGTACATTCAGGGGAAGGAAACCGAAGTGGATGCCATCTGCGACGGAAAAGACGTTTTCATCCCCGGAATTATGGAGCACGTGGAGCGCACCGGAATCCATTCCGGAGATTCTATCAGCGTTTACCCTTCGTTCTCCTTGAGCCGGGCGGTTAAGGACAAGATTATCGACTACACCGTGAAACTCGGTCTCGAAGTGGGCATAGTGGGCCTGTTCAACATTCAGTTCATCGTGGACAGCAACGATGACGTGTATGTGATCGAGGTCAATCCCAGATCGTCCCGCACCGTGCCTTTCCTCAGCAAATCAACCGGCATACCTATGGCCAAAATCGCCACACTCGTAATGCTCGGACACTCACTCAGAGAGCAGGGTATAACTGAGGTGTATTTCCCGGAGAAGCATCGCCATTACGTAAAGAGTCCTGCATTCTCGTTCAACAAAATCAAGGGTATAGACACCTATCTCTCTCCCGAGATGAAGTCCACGGGCGAGGCCATAGGTTACGACGACTCTCTCAACCGAGCACTTTACAAGTCACTTCAGGCCTCGGGCGTCAATATTGTCAACTACGGAACGGTTCTGGCAACCATCGCAGATGCCGACAAAGAGGAGGCCCTGCCTCTCATCCGACGCTTCTATAATTTGGGATTCAACATCATAGCCACCAGGGGAACGGCAGAATTCCTGAAGGAGAACGGTATCAGGACGCACACTATTGAGAAAATCAGTGACGGGAGCGACGACATCGCCCACGAACTGCGCAGCGGACACGTCAGCTATGTCATAAACACCATAGACATCAACCAGCACAGCACCCGTCTGGACGGATACGGCATCCGCAGGGCCGCCGTGGAGAACAATGTCACTCTCTTCACCGCTCTGGAAACCGTAAACGTGCTGCTGGACGTGCTCGAAGAAATAACTCTCGGAATCTCAACCATTGACGAGGAGTACAACCATTGACGAGGAATACGACCATTGATTCGGTTTTCTCTGATAGGTGAAACAGGACAACTACAGGTGAAACAGGGCAACTACAGAACAATTTTCAACAGACGGATAGCGGACCAGTACTTCCAGATGAGGCTGGAGGGGGACTGCTCCGCATTCAGCCGCGGAGGGCAGTTCGTGGACATCGCCATAGACGGATTCTTCCTCAGGCGGCCGCTTGCCGTGCGCGAGTGGGATTCCTGCAGCTTCGACGTGATTTACAAAACTGTGGGAAAAGGAACCGAAGCTTTGAGCCTCATCACCCCTGGTACCGTTCTTAATGTCCTTACTGGTCTGGGAAACGGATTCGACCCATACTCCTGCAAGGATGCCGCGCTGCTGATATCGGGAGGACTCGGGGTATCCCCCCTCTTCTCTCTTGCAAAGGAGCTTGTCCGGACCGGAAAGAAAGTCAGTTTGATTGCGGGATTCAACAAAGCCTCCGAAATCATTCTTGAGAATGAATACAGAGAACTGGGAGTGAATCTGCACATAGTGACGATGGACGGTTCGGCCGGAACAAGGGGACTTGTCACCGATGCCATCGCCGCTTTGAAACCGGAATTCGATTACTTCTACACCTGCGGTCCCAAGCTTATGATGAAGGCAGTATGCACGAGCCTGACCGTTCCCGGAGAAGCAAGTCTGGAGGAAAGGATGGGCTGCGGTTGCGGAATCTGCTACGGATGCACCTGCCACACCGTCAAAGGTCCGGCACGGGTATGTGCCGACGGCCCGGTTTTCAAGAAGGAGGACATAATATGGTGACATCAGTCAATCTCTGTGGCATCAGGCTGGAGAATCCCGTCGTGCCTGCAAGCGGAACTTTCGGTTTCGGACTTGAGGCAGCGTCTCTTTTCGATCTCAACATTCTGGGAGGCATTTCCCTTAAAGGAAGTACATCCGAGGCCCGTTTCGGGAACGAATGTCCGAGAATCGCAGAGTGTCCGGACGGAATGTTGAATTCGGTCGGCCTCCAGAACCCTGGAATCGATGTTCTAGTCGGCGAAAAACTTCCCGCCTTACGGAAAGTCTTCAAAGGCTGCATAATAGCCAATGTCAGCGGATTCAGTGTCGAGGAATATGCCCAATGCTGCTCCCGGGCGGCCGCTGCTCCCGAAGTGGACATAATAGAGGTGAACATCTCCTGTCCGAACGTACACGGAGGCGGACTCGCCTTCGGAACCTCACCCAAAGCCGCTGCCGATGTGACAAAAGCGGTGAAGGAAGTCTCAGGAGGGAAAGCGGTATTCATCAAACTGAGTCCCAACGTGACAGACATCACGGAAATTGCGCGGGCCTGCGAGGATGCCGGAGCCGACGGACTTACCCTTATCAATACAATTCTCGGACTTCGTATAGATATGGCGCGCCGCAAGAGCGTGCTCGCGAACAAATACGGCGGATTCAGCGGAAGAGCCGTGCTGCCCATTGCATTGAGGATGGTGAATCAGGTGGCGCACTGCTGCTCAATTCCCATTATGGGATGCGGAGGAGTATCCTGCGCCGCAGATGTTGTCGAGATGACAATGGCCGGAGCCACGGTCGTTCAGATAGGGGCGGAAAATTTACGCAATCCTATGGTCTGCAAGGAGATAGTAGAGGAACTGCCACTAGTGATGGAACATCTGAGAATCGATGACATCAACGAAATCAGAGCCTGCATATAATACCCGCAAATAGAATAGCTGCATATAGAATATACGCATTTGTTATGAAAGATGTGATTATAGCCTGCGACTTTCCCTGCGAGAGCGATGCCCTGTCCTTTCTGGACAGGTTCTCTCTGACGGAACGCAAACCCTTCGTCAAAATCGGTATGGAACTGTTCTACGGAGCAGGACCGTCCATTGTACGTGAAATCAAGAGAAGAGGACACCGTATCTTTCTGGACCTCAAGCTTCACGACATTCCCAACACTGTGCGCAAGACAATGAAGGTCCTTTCCGCACTGGATGTGGATATGACCAACGTGCACGCTGCCGGAACCATTGAGATGATGCAGGCTGCTCTGGAAGGCCTCACAAGATTCGACGGCACAAGACCCCTTCTTGTTGCAGTGACACAACTTACCTCCACCAGCGAGGAGAGGATGAACTCCGAACTTCTGGTGCAGGGACATATCCAGGATGTCATTTCACGGTATGCGGAAAATGCAGCCGCAGCCGGACTCGACGGAGTTGTCTGCTCCCCTCTCGAATCATCGCTGGTCAAGAGCAGCTGCGGTCAGGAATTCCTGACTGTCACTCCAGGTATCAGGTTCGCCGACTCGGCCTCAGACGATCAGGTACGTATCACCACCCCTTCCAGAGCAAGGGAAATCGGTTCCGACTACATTGTGGTAGGACGTCCGATAACTGGGGCGGCCGATCCGGTTTCAGCATATCAAAGATGTTTGAATGAGTTTGTCTATGGAAAATAAAATTGCACAGGAACTTCTGAGAATCAAGGCTGTGTTCCTCCGCCCCGAAGAACCCTTCACCTGGGCCAGCGGCATCAAAAGCCCGATTTATTGCGACAACCGCCTTATTCTCTCCGACCCATCAGCCCGGAACATTGTGGAACAGGCCATAGCGGACACGGTGAAATTGAGATTCCCCCAGGCGGAGATGCTTATGGGCACCAGCACGGCAGGCATAGCCCACGCCGCACTGGCGGCGAACATTCTGGACCTTCCTATGGGATATGTACGCGGCGAGGCCAAAACCCACGGACGCAACAACAAGATTGAAGGCCGGATGGAAAAAGGCTGCAAAGTCGTCGTGATAGAAGACCTCATCTCCACTGGCGGCAGTGCCGTCGAGGTGGTGGAAGCCTTGAGAGACGCAGGAGCGGAAGTGCTGGGTATAGTCAGCATTTTCACATATGGAATGCAGAAAGGTCTGGACCGGTTGAAAGCGGCCCGAGTGGTCAATTATTCCCTCAGCAATCTCGATGCTCTAGTGGAAGTCGCCGCAGCATCAGGATACATCGCCCCAGAGTGGAAGGAACGCATCATCAGGTTCAGGGACAACCCTTCGGACGAAAGCTGGATATCATAATAAATTCGGATACTCTTATGAAACATCTTATTGATCCAATGGACCTCAGCCGTCAGGAAACGGACGAAATCATCACCCTGGCTCAGGATATCATAGCCCATAGGGAAAGATATCAGGGCAGTATGTCTCACCGCAAACTGGCTACACTCTTCTATGAACCCAGTACACGCACAAGGCTCAGCTTCACCTCGGCAATGATGGAGCTGGGTGGAAACGTACTGGGATTCTCTGATGCCAAAAGTACATCCGTGAGCAAAGGGGAGACTGTACAGGACACGGTTCGGGTAGTCGGCTGCTTCTCTGAAATAATAGCTATGCGACACCATATCGAAGGAGCCCAGTTGTATGCCACTGAGGTGTCTAAAGTACCGATAATAAATGCCGGAGACGGAAGTCACAGTCATCCTACCCAGACACTGACAGATCTTCTCACAATCAAACGTGAACTGGGGCACATCGAGGGGATCACCATAGGGTTCTGCGGTGACCTTCGTTTCGGCCGCACCGTTCATTCACTCATCAAAGCCCTCACCCGCTATTCAGACATCAAGATTGTACTGATTGCCCCCGATGAGCTCAAGTTGCCGGACTATATCAAGCACGATATCTGCGACAAATGCGGGATGAGTTATCGTGAAGTGGCGACTATGGAGGAAGTGATGCCCGAACTCGACATACTCTATATGACAAGAGTGCAGAAGGAGCGCTTTTTGGACGAGGATGAGTTTGACCGGGTAAAGGACTGCTTCGTGCTCGACACTGCCAAGATGGCTCTTGCAAAAGAGAAGATGGCTGTCCTTCATCCGCTTCCCAGAGTCAATGAGATTCTCACCGAGGTGGACAATGACCCGAGAGCCGCCTACTTCAGGCAAGTGGAAAACGGCAAGTTCGTTCGCGAAGCACTGATGGTCAAATTGTTGGAATGGGAAAACGACCCCGCCCACGGAATGCCGTCCAGAGGCGAACCTATCCTCGATTCATCCCTGCGCTGCCCCAATTCAAAGTGCATCTGCAACTGCGAACACGCTCCCGGCAAATTCCGCCGCACGGATGACGGCATACTCCGCTGCTGGTACTGCGACCACAAAGTGAAGTGAAGTAAAGTGAAGTGAAGTGAACTAAACTAAAGAACAGTATAGTAAAGAGAAAAAAATAACTTGGTAAAGATTATTATTGTTGAAAAGAATTACAAGGTTCATTCTATTTGCAATCACAGGTGTTTTACTGACAGCAATTCCGGCCGGAGCAAAGGCAGACAGTACAGAATTCAAATTAGACAAAATTGAAATACTTCCAGCTTTCAGAAGCATAAATCCCAATATATTCTCATATTGGGTCGCTCAACGTTTGAACTTTCCAAACGATGCCCGAATGTTGGAAATCTCTGATAAGGTATTGGTCTATTATTTCGGGTAAGCTAATTATCTGGTTGGATTTGATGAATCAGAAGATGTGTATCCAAAACACCATACTAAATTCATTGGTTGGATATTTTGACAAATGTAGATAAATATACAAATATTTACTACTTTTGCACTATGGAAAACAGATTGTCTTTTCAAGGAATGCCGGTTACATCCGGACTCATTGCTGCTTCTCTTCAAGATTATACCAATCCTGATGCGAAGATCGAGCGTATGACGAAGAACGGAGAACTGATTCGACTCCGCCGAGACCTGTATATGGACACGGCATCTGGACCAGTCAACGCCTTCCTTGCTGCGAACTACATTCTTACTCCGTCTTACGTTTCCGGTCTGAGCGCACTTTGGTTCTATGGAATTATTCCGGAGTATGTCTATGATACGATATCAATGACGACAAAGAGAGCTGTTTCCTTCAATAACGAGCTCGGAAGATTTTCTTATGTCAGTTGCCCGAAGGACTATTTTCCGATCGGGGTCACCAAGGCAACCCAGAATGGCAACACATTCCTGATTGCGGGCAAAGAAAAGGCTTTATCAGACCTTATCCTGATGACACCGAACCTCAATCTCCGATACAGGAAAGAAATTCTTAACTGGCTTGAAGAAGATATGCGAATGGATATGGATATCCTTTCAGAAATGAATCTTGATATCCTGGGACAATGTGCTGATACAGGTAGGAAGAGAACAATGTTAACCCAGATCATTAAAATTTTCAAGTGATATGCCTGTCAAAAGCATCAAACGGCCTGTAACCGCACAACAACTTGAACAGGAAAAGCAGGAAGATATGCAGCAGATAGTTCTCGTCGCACTCGCCAAAGCCGGAATATTCGATGTGGCTGCTTTCTATGGCGGAACCTGCCTGCGCCTCATACACGGACTCGACAGGTTCTCTGAAGATCTTGACTTCTCGCTGCTTCAAAAGGACAATAACTTCAATCTGGAGAAATACTTTCCAGCTATCATCAACGAGTTCAAAATGAGGGGAAGGGACGTTGAAATAACAAAAAAAGACAAGGCATCTTTCACTAAGGTACAATCCGCTTTTCTGAAGGACAATACGGCGATATATGACATCAAGTTCCAGACTGAAAAGACTCCAAAAATCAAGATTGAAGTGGATTATCTTCCTCCTCTTGAATTCGAGACAGAGGTGTCAATTCTGAAAAGCAATGAACCGGCCGCGGTCAGAACGTTCACACTGCCATCCCTGTTTGCAGGAAAAATGCATGCCCTGATTTACAGACAATGGAAGAACAGAGTCAAAGGACGTGACTGGTACGATTTCGAATGGTATGTTAATAACGGGATTAAACTTGATCTGAAGCACTTCGCCAGAAGAGCGAAAGAATTTGACGGAATCGACGTAACCGAGAAATCCTTCAGACAGTCTCTGGTAGAGAAAATTCTGTCCACCGACATAGAATTGGCAAAAACGGATGTCCTGCCATTTATTCAGGACAAGAGAATACTCGACAATTGGTCAAAAGAATATTTTCTTAGCCTTGCATCAAAAGTGAAATTTAAGTA
>DCIN01000070.1:50909-58574 GCA_002315815.1 Bacteroidales bacterium UBA1725
ATCAAGTTGAACGCCCCATCCTTCAATGAAGGATTGACTCTGATGCAGGCCCTGAAGGAGAGGAAATCTTCTTCAGGTTTCACCGCAAAAGAGATTCCGATACAAGATTTGTCCAACATAATCTGGGCTTCAGCAGGCATTAACCGCGAAGATGGACGAAGGACATCACCCACTGGATCCAATCGTCAGGAAATAGAAGTTTACGCATTCTTCGAGTTCGGTGCATACTGGTACAACTACAAGGCAAACACGCTTGATCTTGTCAAGGAGGGGGATTTCCGCAGCATCACAGGACGGGGGGAAGCAGCTTCTGCTTATCTGGACCTCCTTTTCATTGCAGACACCCGGAAAACCGGACCCGGCACCAAGCCCGGGGAAGCGAATACAGTTTCCTATGTAAACGTGGGTTATGTTTCCCAGAATGTTTATCTCGCCTGTTCAAATGCAGGAATCGGAAGCCGGGCACGCGGTGGATGGGATCAGAAGAAAGTAATCGAGACCCTCGATCTCCCAGAGACAATGATTGTCGTTTTAGGGCAAACCATAGGTTACTGTAGTGAATCGAGAAAATAAGTCGGTGAAAATTAACGTATAATTTTGGGGACAGATTTTGATCTGAAGATGGTATCCGGAATAAAGAAATCCGGTTGGCGCGAAAGGACAGCCACAGTTGCATCAAAAAGAGCTCTGGTATCGCACAGAATGGAGTCTGCGCTGCCTAATGTTACTTTTTTTGCCGCACCAAGCTTGAAATAATAATCTTTCAGCTTGTCGAAGCTTTCTGATATATGAGCCATCTTCCGATTGTAATGCCTGTACATCGGCACTTCCTTAAGACTTCCGTCCGACATTCTTACAATGAACAAAGTCGGTTGGGCGGTTAAACGCTCAGGAATATCCATACTTTCCTCTATACTGTGAATATAGGTATTCTTGGTATGGGTAACGCCTGCCAAGAGGATTTTTGCACCTATATCTCTCAGTCTTCCGAAGCAGCCACGAGGATCACAGGGAGTAGAGAAACAATCATCTCCTTTTACGTACTCTTCGGCCCCCTTTCCAAATGCCGCAATGCTGTGGGTAGGATGAAGCGATCTGCAAACCCCCGGCCGGCGCATAAAAATGTTTGGGATAATCCCAACGCAAGCCGGTTCTGAAACAGGGTCGAAGATGCGATATTCAGAACTCATCTGCTTCCACGTGTGAGTTGGAGTGATAAACAGACCATCCGAAAGATACTCCATAAACACATCCACCACAGTATCAGCACCACCTTGCACGTTGCCGATGGCCTTCATAGAAGAATGAAGCATCACACTGTCCGAGGGCAGGAGTCCCATCTCCCGGAGTTGTGAGCCAAGTTCATTCTTTGTCCAAATTTCTTGCATAGGACGAAAAAAGAGTCAGTTTGACTGACTCTATTCCCACTCGATGGTCGAAGGCGGTTTGGGGGAGATGTCATAAACCACGCGATTTACCCCATCCACCTGGGCTATGATGGCAGTCGCAGCCTTCTGAAGAAATTCAAAGGGCAAATTGACCACTTCGGCAGTGACCGCATCCACTGAATTCACCGCTCTGAGTGCCACCACATTGTCGTATGTACGGGCTCCGTCCTTGATACCTGTGCTGCGCACGGGAAGAAGCACAACGGCTGCCTGCCATATCTTGTCATAGAGTCCTTCCTTGCGGAGAAGGTCAATAAACACTGCATCGGCCTCCTGAAGAATATGCACGCGCTCAGGAGTCAGTTCCTCAAGACAACGCACTCCCAGACCGGGGCCGGGGAAAGGATGACGGCCAAGGAAATATTGGTCAAGACCAAGTTCAGCGCCCACCTCGCGCACCTCATACTTATAGAGATACTTAAGAGGCTCTACAAGACCGAAATGCAGATCTTCGGGCAGTCCGCCCACATTGTGGTGGCTCTTGATCGTACCCTTGTCAGAGTGTGACTCAGCGATGTCCGGCCAGATGGTACCTTGGGCCAGCCATTTGGCTTCCTGCACCTTACGGGCCTCATCCGCAAACACATCGATAAAAGTCTTTCCAATGGCCTTACGCTTGAGCTCCGGATCGGTTATCCCCTTGCAAGCAGCAAAGAATCTGTCCGCGGCACGGATTCCCTTCACATTGAGACCAAGTCCCTCGTACGATGCAAGTACATCCTCGAACTCGTTTTTACGGAGAAGTCCGTGATCGACGAATATGCACACAAGATTATGGCCTATGGCCTTGTCGATAAGAAGGGCCGTGACAGTTGAGTCAACTCCGCCCGAAAGGCCGAGAACAACTGTGTCATTGCCTACCTGCTCTCTGATTTCCTTGACCGCAGTCTCAACGAACTGCTTGGGGTTCAATTTCTCTCCGTTATACATTTTTATTTACTGTTGATAAATGAAAAGTCATTCTCCTCTCGAATAGTTGGGAGTCTCCTTGGTAATAGTGACGTCGTGCGGGTGGCTCTCAGCCATTCCGCTGGCGGTCACTCTCGTGAACTTTGCGCACTGGAGCATCTTTATGGTTGATGCCCCGCAATATCCCATACCGGACCTCAACCCACCTATCAGCTGATATACAGTCTCTTCAAGAGTTCCCTTATATGGAACTCGTCCCACAATCCCTTCTGGAACGAGTTTCTTGGTCTCTACGGTGCCGGACTGGAAATAACGGTCCTTGGATCCCGCCTCCATAGCATCAAGCGAACCCATACCGCGATAACTCTTGAATTTCCTGCCATTGAATATTATGGTCTCTCCGGGAGCCTCTTCGGTACCGGCGAACATTGACCCGCACATTACGCAGTCACCTCCTGCCGCAAGAGCCTTGACGACATCCCCGGAGTAACGGAGGCCTCCGTCGGCGATTACGGGGATGCCGGCTGCGGAAGCCACCTTGGAACATTCGAAAATCGCTGTAAGTTGGGGAACTCCAACTCCGGCAACTATCCTGGTGGTGCAGATGGATCCCGGTCCGATGCCGACCTTGATTCCATCGGCTCCGGCCTCAACGAGAGCCTTTGCAGCCTCGGCAGTGGCAATATTGCCTACAACCACATCCAGACTGGGGAAAGTGGACTTGATTTGCTTGAGCTTGTCAATTACGCCTTTGCTGTGTCCGTGTGCACAGTCAAGGACAACAGCGTCAACTCCCTCGGCCACCAGAGCGGTCACTCTTTCAAGAGCATCGGAGGTGATGCCGATACCGGCAGCAACCCTCAGACGGCACTTGGCATCCTTGCAGGCATCGGGATTAATCTGTTCCTTGGTTATATCCTTGAAAGTGATGAGTCCGACTATCTTGCCGGCCGCATTGACGACGGGTAGTTTCTCCACCTTGTTGTTCTGGAGGACTTTGCGGACATATTCACGGTCAGTCTGGTTGTCCCTTATGGTAACCAGGCCGCTGCTTGTCATCACTTCCTCTATCTTCATATTCATATCGGTCTGGAAACGGACATCGCGGTTAGTGACTATACCCACGAGAGTATTCTCGCCATCCACCACGGGAATCCCACCTATATGATTGTCTTTCATTATCTTGAGAGCATCCCCAACAGTCTGGTCCTTGTGTATCGTCACAGGGTCGTCAATCATACCGTTCTCGGCTCTCTTGACCTTGCGAACCTCGGCGGCCTGGGCGGCGATGGTCATATTCTTGTGTATCACTCCTATACCCCCCTGCCTTGCCAGAGAAATGGCCATACGGGATTCGGTGACAGTATCCATTGCGGCGGATACCACAGGAATGTTCAAGGCGATGTTTCTGGAAAATCTGGTGCGGAGATTAACCTCTCGAGGAAGCACTTCAGAATAAGCCGGAATGAGAAGCACATCATCGAAAGTGAGGCCTTCCAGAGCAATTCTTTCGTCTATAAATGACATAATGGCTGAATGTTTGTTCTGGCTTGCAAAGTTAAGAAAATTCTTCTTTATTTTTTTCATTCTATATATATTTGCGAGTTAATAAACCCATCATGAAAAACCATGAAAGAAGAGTCGGGACAGTCTCCCGAGGCATTCGTTGCCCGATTATCAGAGAGGGCGACAATCTTGCCGAGATAGTGGCAGCGAGCGTACTCGCCGCAGCCGAAGAAGACAATTTCACAATCAGGGACAGAGATGTCATTTCCGTAACCGAATCGGTCGTAGCCAGAGCACAGGGCAACTATGCAAGCGTGAAGGCCATCGCGGATGATGTGCGCACAAAGACCGGCGGCGGAGTGGTCGGTGTCATCTTCCCCATCCTCTCACGAAACAGATTCGCAGTCTGTCTGCGCGGAATTGCATCCGGATGCCGCAAACTGGTGCTGATGCTCAGTTACCCCTCGGACGAGGTCGGCAATGCTCTCCTGAGCATTGACTCAATCGAGAAATCCGGAGTCAATCCCTATTGCGATGTGCTCACTCTCGAGAATTTCCGCCACCTCTTCGGTGTGGTGAAACACGAATTCACCGGGGTGGATTATGTGCAGTATTACGGGGATCTCGTGCGTGAAAGCGGGGCCGAAGTGGAAATCATCTTCGCCAACCAGCCAAAGGCCATACTCCCCTACACCGACACCATCATCAATTGTGACATTCACACCAGAGCACGCACCAAGAAGATTCTCAAGGAAGCTGGTGCCCGCATAGTGCTGGGTCTCGACGACATCCTCACAACGTCAGTGGACGGCAGCGGTTTCAACGAGAACTACGGTCTTCTCGGATCCAACAAGGCTACGGAAAAGAGCGTGAAACTTTTCCCCCACAGATGCCAACCGCTGGTGCTCGACATCCAGAAACGCATTCTGGACGCTACAGGAAAACACGTGGAGGTTATGATATACGGAGACGGAGCCTTCAAGGACCCCCAGGGGAAAATCTGGGAGCTTGCCGATCCCGTAGTGTCGCCGGCATTCACCGACGGTCTTCGCGGCACGCCCAATGAATTGAAACTCAAATATCTGGCAGATAACGATTTCGCTTCATTGAGCGGAGATGCCCTCAAGGATGCAATAAGTTCGAGCATACGGGCCAAGGATGCCGATCTCGTAGGCAAGATGGCTTCCGAGGGCACCACACCCCGCCAACTCACTGACCTCATAGGTTCGCTATGCGACCTCACTTCCGGTTCAGGAGACAAAGGCACACCCATTGTCCTGGTTCAGGGATATTTCGACAACTATTCATCCGAATAGCACATCCCGTTCCCAATCTTTTCATCACCCCGTCCCCAATCTTTTCATCACCCCGTCCCCCATTCTTTTCGTCATCGCGCCCACCGAAAGATTCATCACATCATATCACCGTTATGGAATCCTTTGTCGAGAAAGCTCACAATCTGGCCAGATCCGTACTCAAGGACCAGACCCGTTCTGACGGTACTCCGTTCATCGGGCATCCGGAAGCCGTGGCGCGGATAGTGTCCGAAGAAATCGGTTTGCCGGACGAATGTGTGGCCGCAGTATATCTCCACGAGGCCACAAGGGAACACAAAGATTTGGATGTGAGCGGGTTCCCTCAGGATGTCAGGACTATGGCGGAAGGTCTCAACAAGATATCCGTCATAAGGCCCAAAGACACCAGACTGGAAGCCGAGAACTACAAGAAACTCATAGTGCAGTACTCGACTGATCCGCGGGTGACTGTCATCAAGATAGCCGACCGGCTGGAGGTGATGCGCAACCTCGCCATCTTCCCTCCACGATCTCGGGAGCAGAAAGCCCTCGAGACCCTTATGCTGTACATTCCGCTCGCTCATCAGCTGGGCCTGTACAATATCAAGGGAGAACTGGAGAACATTTATTTCCGCTATGCATGCCCTGAGGATTTCCGGGCCATCACCAACAAGCTCAAAGCTACCGAACCGGACAGGGAAAAGCTCACCAGAGAATTCATCGAACCGCTCAAGACCAGACTCACATCGGAGGGAATCAGATACAAGCTCAAGATTCGAACCAAGGCCGCATATTCCATTTACAAGAAGATGCAGACGCAGAAGGTTCCTTTCGAGGGTGTATTTGACGTCTTCGCAATCAGGTTCATCATCGACTGTGATTCCAACCCGGCCGTGGAGAAGGATATGTGCTGGAAGGTTTATTCCTATGTGACCGAAGAATACGAGTCCGACACTACCCGTCTTAGGGACTGGGTCACCAATCCCAAGCCCAACGGCTACGAATCCCTGCACATCACCGTAAAAAACAGACAGGGAGCATACGTGGAGGTGCAGATTCGCACGAAAAGGATGGACGATGAAGCCGAAAACGGCGCTGCGGCACACTGGGCATACAAGGGGATACGGCACGAGCAGAGCCTCGATCGATGGCTGAGTTCCGTAAGATACAATCTTGAGCATCCCGCGGAGACCAAAGTCGAGGATATGCCTTCACCTCCTTCCCGCGAGATTTTCGTATTCACTCCGTCAGGAGAACTTCGGACTCTTCCCGCCGGGGCCTCTCTGCTTGATTTTGCCTTCAACATTCACTCAGGCCTGGGCTGCAAATGTTGCGGAGGCAAGGTGAACGGCAAAGCCGTCCCAATTAAGGAAAAGCTGAAGACGGGAGACGTAATCGAAATCCAAACAGGAAAGAACCAGAAACCCGGTCCCGGCTGGCTCGACTGGGTGGTGACAAGCAAGGCCCGGACCAAAATCAAACTGGAACTGGATGCTGAGGAACGGAAAGCCGCCGCCGAAGGACGTGAAATTCTCGAAAGAAGACTGAAGAACTGGAAACTCGAATTCCCGGACGAAATGCAGAGGGAGTTTATGAAATTGCATAAGTTCTCATCTGTACTGACGCTGATGGCTTCCGTTTTCCGCGGCGAGACAGAACTCAACGACATCAAGACCTTCATTCAGGAAGCTGACGAAAGGCACGAAGCGTCGGTTAGAGCCGCAACCGAACAGGAGGCTGTTCAGATTGGAAGCAGAAAAGCCTTTTCTGGCTCAGGTTCAGACGACATCATTGTTCTCGGAGCCCGCAACGTCAAGGGAATGGACTACCGTATGTCCAAATGCTGCAACCCGGTCTTTGGAGATGATGTGTTCGGTTTCGTAACAAGGACCGAAGGCATAAAGATTCATCGTATGTCCTGTCCCAACGCAGCCCGCCTGATTGAAAAATATCCATACCGCATACAGAAAGTGATATGGCAGGAAAACGAGGGTTCAGCCAATTTCCAATGCACGCTGGGCATCATATCCGAGCCTGACAATTCGGTGACGGGAGAAATACTGAATGTGATCGGCCAGTTCAAGGCATCGGTCCGTTCATTCAATGTAAACGAGAACCTCCGCAAAGGTGTTTTCGAAATCAGTGTGCGGCTTCTTGTGCCGTCAAATCTGGAACTCGACAAAATCCTGTCCCAGCTCAGCATACTCAAGAGCGTAATCAAGGTCAGAAGAATCTGATTTTTTCGCTTTTGATGAATTTTATTCTTTGCATTATTGGTTATTATGCTGTAAATAGGTACATTTGACCCCACAAAGGATTAAACCTATTTTTTTATTTTTATTAACCAATTCATTGCCAATGAAAGCAATTTTCAGAACGGGTCGTGTGGTGTTGTGCGCCATCATGACCGGTGTGGCTTTGCTCGCCGGTAGCTCGGCTTTTGCTCAGAGCTCATTCAAGGGTAAGGTCATAGACTCAAATGGAAACGCAATCATCGGTGCTGCCGT
>DCIN01000003.1:0-5507 GCA_002315815.1 Bacteroidales bacterium UBA1725
TTCATATTAACGTGAGTTCGATGAAATATAAGTAATTGAATATTAAGAAAATAGCGAAAGTTTTTGTAAATTTGGAATAACTACAAACCAGTTACGCAAACAATCGCTATGATGATCACCAACGACAAAATTACTGAAATTTTCTGTATGGTAGATGACTTTTTGTAATGTTCCCCTTTATTTAGACAGGAGTAAGTCCTTCTTAAATCAAGTTTGTGTTTAATGCAGAGCCTTCCGAAGGCAGAACTCTGCATATAGAACGCTCATTCCAATGATTCCGGATTCTTTCTCACGGCATTTTTTGGTTATCTATAGGGAAACTGCTATTTTTGCTTGTAAAACGAAAGGACTTTTTTTAACAATAAGTCTAATACTATGAACCATGAAAACCATACAACAGAAAGTGGGAAGGAAAGGGGAGGACGAGGCCTGCGAATTTCTCAGAGCAAGAGGTCATTTCATACTTGCGAGGAACTGGAGGAGCGCACATTTGGAACTGGACATAGTCTCGCAGGACTGCCTTGGTATCCACATCACTGAAGTCAAGAGTGTCACTGCCCCGGTGCTGGAAAACCCGGTCCTGAAAGTTGACAGTCTCAAGCGGAAAAGACTTGTCAGGGCTGCTTCGGCCTTTCTCCGTTCGCAGGACAGAATGATATGCGGCGGTGACTGTGAAGTTTTTTTTGATGTTATTACCGTAGTGTTTGACAATGGTTCTGTAGGAATTGAGTATTATCCGCAGGCATTTGTACCGATTTATGTATAACAGTCACTATTATTGTGTCATAATGGCCGGAGGCATCGGTTCGAGGTTCTGGCCCATCAGCCGTAGGGACAAGCCCAAGCAGTTTCTGGACTTCTCCTCCACCGGTTTTTCTTTCCTCAGATTCACATACAACCGTATGAAGGCCGTGCTTCCGGAAGAAAACATTATTGTTGTCTCTCTGGAAAGGTACAGGAATCTGGTGATGGAGCAACTTCCGGAACTGAAGGAGGAAAATCTTCTGCTTGAGCCCTATGGGAGAAATACTGCTCCCTGTCTCACCTTCGCCACATACACCATACTCAAGAGGGATCCTCTGGCCGTGATGGTGGCTACTCCCGCCGATCTTGTGATAAACAGGCACATAATATTCAACGAAGCCATCAACACAGTTCTCTCGTACGCAGCTCGGGAAGATTCCATAATCACGCTTGGCATTGTGCCGACCAGGCCGGAAACCAATTTCGGATACATCCAGACTTTGGACCCTGTGACCACGGACAAACCGGTAAAAATCAAGACGTTCACCGAAAAACCCGACATCGAGCTGGCCCGTGTCTTCATTGAGAGCGGAGAGTTCCTTTGGAATTCCGGAATATTCGTGGGCCGTGTGTCGGCGATAAGAGAGGAGCTGGAAAGGCACGTTCCCGAAATCACGAATCTCTGGAAGGGCTGGAGGGACAAGCTGGGAACTCCGGAACAGAAGCAATTCCTGGAGAAGGTTTATATGGACTGTCCTATGCTCTCGATAGATTACGGAGTGATGGAAAAGACCTCCAACGCCTGGGTCTATCCGGTCAAGTTCAAGTGGGCCGACATAGGCAACTGGAGCGCCCTGTATGACTACCTCGCACATCACGACGAGAACGGCAACGCCTCCAACTTTGTAGGCAAGAGTTTACTCAAGGATTGTTCGGGTAATATCCTTTATTCCGGCAAGGCAAAGAAACTCACCGCAGTCCGGGGGCTCGACGATTATATCGTCATAGATACGAAGGACGTACTGCTCATCTGTCCCAGAGATGAGGACAAGTTTACGGAGTTCCTTTCTGAGCTCGCTATGCCCGAGTTCGAGGACTACCGCTAGCTTTCGAGATTCATTATACTTCCTCTTTATACTCCCTCTTCAGAGCAAAATCCGACCTCAAAAAGACTTGCCAATCTATACCAACTTATTTTTTCGCTTCACTAAACATTTCAAAACAGATTCTTAATCAACGCTGTCAGAATTTCACCACAGTTACTCCGGTGCCGCCCTGGCGTATATCTTCGTCGCTTACACTCAGTCCGGGGATGGTGCGCAGGTATTTTTGAATCTCCTCGCGCAACACGCCGGTACCCTTGCCGTGTATGATGCGTACCGTGCCTACATCGAGCATTACCGCATCGTCTATGAAGCGTGTGACTGTGTCCAGAGCATCGGACAGCCTTTCACCACGGATATCGATTTCTGGCTTGAAGGCGAGTTTCCTTTCAGATATGGAACTGTCCACCTTCTGGGTTACGGGAGCGAACTGTTTGCGTGACGAATCCCTGTATTCATTGGAGGATATGCGTTCCAGTCTGTCTGGAGACATTGTGCTGCTGATGTTGCCGACCGTGATTGTCACTGATTTGCTGGAGACTTTAACGACCTCCCCAACCAGTCCGCTGTCCTTCATCCTGACTTTCTCACCGACCTTCAGGGGAAGGGATTTATGTTCCTGAGCTGCCGCAGCACCGTCTTTTTTCTGGCGTCTCCTCTCCAACTGAGCCTGTTTCTTGTCCAGATAGTCGTCTCTGGTCTTCTGCTCTCTGGACTTGCGCTGCTCCAGTGCTCCGAGGAAGCCCTGCAGTTCGTTTCTGGCCTCCTTCGTGCGGTCCTTGTCCGCTTGTGATTCCCTGATGACGCGTATTGTCTTCTCCACCTGTTTTCCGGCATCCTTCACTATGTCTTCGGCATCGCGGCGGGCCTGGTCGAGAATCGCCTTTTTCTGGCTCTTGAGATCCTCAATTTCCTTGAGATACTTCTCTGTCAGACTGTCCAGAGTTTTGTCAGTGTTCTTTATCTTCTGGAGTTTCTCGTCCAGAGCGCGGCGGTTTCTGGCTATCTTGCGGAGGTTGCGCTCTATTCCTACATACTCGTCACCGGCACGTTCTTCCGCATCTTTTACTATGCTTTCGGGAAGTCGCATCTTCCGCGCAAGTTCAAAGGCGAACGAATTGCCGGGAAGTCCTGTCTCCAGTTTGAAAAGGGGTTCTATCTTTGATGAGTCGAAGAGCATTGCCCCGTTCACGACTCCGGTTCGTCCCTCCTCCTGTGCAGCGTAAAGTTTGAGATTGGTGTAATGAGTGGTGATGATTCCGTACACTCCGCGTTTGTCCAGTTCACAGAGAATGGCCTCAGCTATCGCACCTCCGGCGGCCGGTTCCGTGCCGGAACCGAATTCGTCAATCAGAACAAGTGTCTGTGAATCGGCTTCGGCAAGCATATCCCTCATATCACAGAGGAATGAACTGTATGTACTCAAATCGTTTTCAAGATTCTGGTCGTCTCCAATGCTCACCATAATACGGTTGAACACTGGCAGTTCCGATGTCTCTGAAGTAGGAATCAGCATACCCCACTGAAACATATACTGCAGCAGCCCCGCTGTCTTCAGGCACACCGACTTGCCTCCGGCGTTGGGCCCGGAGATGAGAAGGATGTGCTTGGAGGGAGTGAGTCCGATCGTAAGCGGTACAACAGAGCGGCCTTCCTTCCGCAGGGCCTTTTCCAGCAGAGGATGCCGTGCCTTGCGCAGAGACATATTGCCGTCCGTGGAAATCACCGGCATTCCCGCTATGATGTCGAGTGCCGTCAGGGCCTTTGCCATCAGAAAGTCGATCTCTCCTATGAAAGCCGCCCCCTCGATAAGTTCCGGAAGATAGGGACGCAGGAAGTCGCTGAATTCCGCCAGAATCTTCTGTATTTCACGCTCTTCCTCGAAGTGCAGCTCCATCAGCTCGTTCTCGAGTTCGATTATCTCCGTCGGCTCTATGAAACTTGTCTTTCCGGAAGCTGATTCGTCCATTATGAAGCCGCTCAATTTCCTTTTTGAGGAAGTGTTTACAGGAATGAGGTATTTGCCGTCACGCACATTGACACTTGCACCGGCATCCACCAGCCCGTCTTCCTGCGCCTTGCGGAGAATCGCCGCGGCCCTTCTGGAAATGGTCGATTCGCTTGCACGAATGTCGCGCCGTATCTCGAAGAGCCTGTCTGAGGCTGAATCCTTTATGTCGCCATATCTGTCCAGTATGCATTCTATACGTCTCTGGACTTCGGGGAATGACTTGACGGGAGAGGCCAGACGTTTCAGACAGGGATACACTCCGTCCTTGATTCCTCCCAGAAATGAAGTGATTCTGCGGGTGGTGTCCACCAGAGTTTTGAGTTTGGCCAGGCACAGTACGTCTATAACGCTGCCGCTTTTGAGCAGAGGTTCCAGGAAAGCGATTGCGTCGATGTATCCGGTGGTGGGAAAATTCTCTTCGAACATCATCACCAGCCGCATTTCGTCAGTCAGGTTGAGACGGGCCGAAATCACCTCAGAATCGGTGCTGAATTCCTCACTCTCCACTCTTTTCACAGCAAAGTCGGTCAGACAGCGGTCAGAAATCATTCTCCTGACCTTGTCAAATCCGAGTTTCCCTTCCAGCCTGATATCAGTCTTTCCTTCAGTCATCACAATCAATCAATCTGTCTGTCTGTGTCATCACTCATTTCCCATCAGCGGTACAAGTTCGTTCTTGTCCTTGACTTCGGTCACTTTTCCGGCTTTCACGAAGGACACCCGTCCGGTCTCCTCGCTCACCACAATCACTGCCGCGTCGCTCTGTTCGGATATTCCCACTGCGGCTCTGTGTCTCATCCCCATACTTGCCGGAAGGTCGAGTCTGTCGGTGATGGGCAGTGTGCATCTGGCCGCTATCAACCTGTCTCCTCCTATCACCATAGCTCCGTCGTGAAGAGGACTGTTCTTGAAGAAGATGTTCATTATCAGACGGCATCTGATGGATGCGTCTATGTTGTCTCCGGTGGATATCACGCTCTCCAGATTGTCATTCTTCCTCAGGACTATCAGAGCTCCTGTCCGGGTGTCCGACATATCGAAACAGGCATCGACAATCTCGTTGATGGACTGTGTGCTGGCTGAATGCACGGCTTTGCCTCCGAAAAGGCTGGCAAATATGTTCCGCTTCCCCAAGGTGTTGCCTGCACTCCGTCCGAGATTGTTGAGGAAGCGCCTTATCTCCGGTTGGAATATCACGATGAGAGCTACGGCACCCACATCTATCACAGTTCCCAGCAGAGTGGATATCATCTTCATATCCAACGCGTCCGCCAGCAGTCTGGCCACGAGCAGTATGATGATGGCAAGGAATATGTTCATCGCTGACGATCCCTTTATCCACTTGAATACAAAGAAGATGATGAGAGCCACCAGACAGATGTCGACGATGTCGATGAAAGAGAAGTCCAGAAACTTGAAAAGTTGCAGAATCATTCTGCAAAGATAGTGAAAATCAGTGTATTGGTTTGGATTTGGAAAAAATAATGCGTACATTTGCAGCCCGCAATTTTGGCGGATATACTTAAAGTATTATTTAACAATTAATTAACTAAACCAATGCCTGGATTAATTGGGAAAAAAATCGGAATGACTTCCGTTTTCGGTGCTGATGGTAAGAATATACCATGCACCGTTATCGAGGCTGGTCC
>DCIN01000003.1:5516-27312 GCA_002315815.1 Bacteroidales bacterium UBA1725
GTCCGTGCGTTGTCACGCAAATCCGCACAGTGGAGAAAGATGGTTACTCCGCAGTGCAGCTTGCCTATGACGAAACCACAGAAAAGCACGCCAGCAAGGCTCTTCAGGGCCACTTTACAAAGGCAGGGACCACTCCTAAGAAGAAGCTCGTCGAGGTCGAGAATGACTTCTCCGCAGAGCTCAAGCTCGGAGATGTCATCACGGTGGAAAACATCCTCAAGGATGAGGTTTCTTTCGTGGATGTCATCGGCACTTCAAAGGGTAAGGGATTCCAGGGTGTCGTTCACCGTTATGGATTCGCCGGAGTCGGCGGCCAGACTCACGGTCAGCACAACCGCCTTCGTCACCCCGGTTCTATGGGTGCATCTTCCTGGCCTTCCCGCGTTCTCCCCGGAATGCGTATGGGCGGCCATATGGGAAATGAGCGCGTAAAGGTGTTCAATCTCCGCGTTGTCAAGGTCATCCCTGAGAACAACATCATCGTAGTCAAGGGTTCCGTTCCGGGAGCCAAGGGTTCTTATGTAGTTTTGGAGGCTTAAGAGTATGAAATTACCAGTTTTGAAAATTGACGGAACAGACTCCGGAAAGCAGGTGGAGCTCGAGGACAGCGTATTTGCCGTCCAGCCGAACGACCACGCCATATATCTCGACGTAGTTCAGTATCTCGCAAACCAGCGTCACGGCAATGCCAAGACCAAAGACCGCAGCGAGATAGCTCACAGTACCAAGAAACTCGGTCGCCAGAAGGGCGGCGGCGGTGCACGTCACGGAAGCCTCAAGTCCAACATCTTTGTAGGCGGAGGTCGTGTATTCGGACCTGTGCCCCGTTTCTATCACAGCAAGCTGAACAAGAAGGTGAAAGCTCTCGCCCGCAAGTCAGCTCTTTCCTATAAGGCTGCCGAGAATTCAATCATCGTGCTCGAGCCTTTCACAATGGATGCTCCCAAGACAAAGCAGTTCCTCGCAATCAACACCGCCATCAAGGCCGGTGACCGCAAGGTCCTCTATGTTCTTCCCGAGAACTCTGCCAACATCTATCTTTCATCACGCAACATTCCTTTCGTGAACGTCATTACCGTGGACGAAATCAACACCTATGAGATTATGAACGCCAATTCGCTCGTTCTCATCGACGGTGTACAGGACGTTCTCGCCGAAAGAAACCAGCGCTAAAAGAATCTTACGGAAATGGGAATAATTATTAAGCCTATAGTAACAGAGAAGTTGACGGCTCAGGGCGAAAAGTTGAACCGTTACGGCTTTATTGTAGATCGTAAAGCCAACAAGCTTCAGATAAAGGATGCAGTCGAGAAGATGTACAGCGTATCGGTTGCAGACGTCAATACAGTCAATTACCACGGAAAGAAGAAATCCCGCTACACAAAGGCCGGTATGCTCCGTGGCCGTATGAACCACTTCAAGAAAGCCTACATCACCCTTGCAGGCGACGAGAAGATTGATTTCTACGCTAACATCTAAGGGAGGGACAGACAATGGCAGTAAGAAAATTCAAACCGGTAACCCCCGGTCAGAGAAACAAGGTAATCAGCTCTTTCGATGAGATTACCACCAACAAGCCTCAGAAATCATTGTTGGAGCCCCTCAAGAGCACAGGCGGACGCAACAACACCGGTCAGATGACAGTCCGTTATCTCGGTGGCGGACACAAGAGGATGTATCGTATCATCGATTTCCGTCGTGACAAGGACAACTGCACCGCCAAGGTTCTCACCATTGAGTACGATCCCAACCGCAGTGCACGTATCGCTCTCGTCGAGTACACAGACGGTGAGAAGAAGTACATCATCGCCCCCAAGGGCATCAAGGTAGGTCAGGAAATCGCTTCCGGAAGCGGAGTCGCTCCCGAAGTCGGCAACTGCCTTCCTCTCAGTGAAATTCCTGTAGGTACACTCGTTCACAACATCGAGCTCCGTCCCGGACAGGGTGCCGCTATGGCACGCTCCGCCGGTACATTCGCACAGCTCGCGGCCCGTGAAGGAGACCACGCCGTTCTCCGTCTCCCTTCCGGAGAGACCAGAATGGTGCTCGTTTCCTGCCGTGCCACTGTAGGCGAGGTATCGAACGCAGACCACAATTTGGAGAGTCACGGAAAAGCCGGCCGTCGCAGATGGCTCGGCAAGCGTCCTCACAACAGAGGTGTCGTTATGAACCCTGTCGACCACCCTATGGGAGGTGGTGAAGGACGTGCTTCCGGAGGACATCCCCGCTCACGCAAGGGATTGCCTGCAAAGGGCTACAAGACACGTAATCCTAAGGCCTCTTCAAACAAGTTCATCATTGAAAGAAGAAAGAAATAACAGGAATTAAACTTTAGAGATTATGAGTCGCTCATTAAGAAAAGGTCCATACATCCAGGAAGCTCTGGAGAACAGAATTCTTGCTATGAATGACGGTAGCAAGAAGAAGGAAGTGGTCAAGACTTGGTCTCGTGCCAGTATGATCTCTCCTGACTTTATCGGCCATACTATCGCAGTTCATAACGGAAACAAGTTTATCCCTGTTTACGTTACAGAACAGATGGTGGGTCACAAGCTCGGCGAGTTCTCGCCTACCAGAAATTTCAGAGGACACTCAGGTAACAATAAGAAGTAATCATTATGGGAAAGCGTAAAAGACTTATGGCTGAAGGCTTCAAGGAAGCCAAGAAGGTTACAGCTGTTGCTAAACTGAATGATGTCCCCACTTCTCCCCGCAAGATGCGTCTGGTTGCAGATACAGTTCGCGGAGTGGAGGTGAATCACGCTCTCGATCTTCTCAAATTCTCGAAGAGAGAGGCTTCTGTACGTCTTGAGAAACTCCTTCGCAGCGCCATTGCCAACTGGGAGGCAAAGAATCAGGACAAGGCTAAGGAGCTTGACAACGGTAATGTGATTGTCAAGACTATAATGGTTGACGAAGGCCGCACTCTCAAGCGCATCCGTCCCTGCCCTCAGGGCCGCGCCGGTCGCATCCGCAAGCGCTCCAACCACGTAACAATCATACTTGATGTAAAACAACCGGTGGAGAACAAATAATATGGGACAGAAAACTAACCCTATCAGCAACAGAATCGGCATCACCCGCGGTTGGGACTCTAACTGGTGCGGTGGTAATGTAGCGGAGAGAATATCCGAGGATTATGAAATCCGCAAGTATCTCGGAAATCGTCTTGCAAAGGCCAGCCTCAGCAGGATTGTCATCGAGAGAACTCTCAAGATAATCACGGTCACTATCTATGCAGCCCGTCCCGGTTTCATCATCGGAAAGGGTGGCGTCGAGGTCGACAAACTCAAGGCAGAGCTCAAGAAAGTCACCGGAAAAGACGTGCAGATCAATATCTACGAGGTTAAACGCCCCGAAGTTGATGCACATATCGTCGGAGACAGCATCGCTCGTCAGATTGAGGGTCGTGTATCTTACCGCAGGGCTATCAAGATGGCTATCGCCAACACTATGAGAGTCGGTGCAGAAGGTATCAAGGTTCAGATCAGCGGACGCGTCGGCGGAGCTGAAATGGCACGTTCGGAAATGTTCAAGGAAGGACGCACTCCTCTCCATACTTTCCGCGCAGATATTGACTATGCACTTTCTGAGGCCCACACCAAGGTCGGTTGTCTCGGAATCAAGGTTTGGATCTGCAACGGTGAACGTTACGGAAAGCAGGATCTCACCCCTGCAGCTCTCGCAGCAGCCAATGCACAGGCTTCCAGCCAGAGTCGTGGCAACGGGCGTGGTTCTGACCGCCGTCCTCATCGCGACGGAGACCGTGACCGCCGTCCCCGCAGGGATAACCAGAAGTAATTTCAAAAGAATTGCTATATTAGAGGTCGGTTTCGAATGTTCGGGACCGACTTTTTAGATTTACTTAATATTCTAACAATCAATATATTATGAATAAACTATATTATTTGTTTGCTGCGCTTCTCCTTCAGTTCGCAGTTTCTTCCTGCGACAATACAACGACCCAGCAGAAGATTGAGGCCTTCGACCAGGCATTGGAAACTTGTATGAATGAGTATCAGGAAAGAAATCATGCCATAGAAATGGATGATGAGCTGATTCTTTCAGGCAAATCCAAGGAAGCTTACGAAGAGAACTACAACAAGACTGTCAAGACGATTGCGGAACTTGTCAATTCAACAGCCCGCAAATACCCCACTGACACCGTTTCTCTTTATGCCCTTCAAGTAGCAATGTCGAATATATCCGATCTTTCTGAGATTAAACCGGCAATCAAGGCTGTGGCCAAACATTTCAATGACAATGAATTTGTCAATTATCTTCAGGAAATGGTTGAGAAGACAGAAAGTACTTCCGAGGGCAGGATGTTCACGGATTTCACAGTCAGCCATTTTGTCGGCGATTCAGAGGACGGTGAGCCTCAGTTCTCAGACCTCAGTCTATCAGATTTCGTAGGCAAGGGCAAATACATCCTTGTTGATTTTTGGTCCCCCTGGTGCAGACCGTGCCGCGATGCTGTGCCCTTTATCAAGACTGTCTATGAAAAGTATGCCGGCGATGACTTTGATGTACTAAGCGTTGCAGTCTGGGAGGAATCGCGCGGAATGGACTACAGGAATACGGTTTCAACTGCCGCAGAGCTTGGAATCTGCTGGAATCAGTTGAACAACGGTCATACAGAACCCGCTGATCTTTACGGAATTCAGGGCATACCTCATCTCATCCTTTTCAGTCCTGACGGAAAGATTCTTAAGAGAGGTTTCGCCGCCTCTGAACTGGATGCCATAGTGGCAGCGGCTCTTGGACGTTAAGGATAAAATCAATCTTTTGCCACATTCCCCCGGAGTTTACAGGTATTATGACTCCGGAGGAACTGTGATATATGTCGGAAAGGCAAAAGACCTCAACAAGAGGGTCTCACAATATTTTGCGGACCCGGCCAGACTTAATGTCAAGACCCGTGTTCTGGTTTCCAAAATAGCCGACGTTCAGTATTCAGTAGTTGACACTGAAGCAGATGCGCTTCTGCTGGAGAACAATCTTATCAAGCAATACAAGCCTCGTTACAATATTCTGCTCAAGGATTCCAAGACCTATCCTTGGATTTGTGTCAGCAACGAGTGTTTTCCACGCGTTTATCTCACAAGGAGGATAGTTCAGGACGGTTCCCGCTATTTCGGACCCTACAGTTCAGTCGTGCACGCCCGGGCGCTGCTGGACTTCTTCAATCGGAATTATCCTTTGAGAAGCTGCAAATACAAGATAGACTCAGAGGCTCTGCTCCGACACAAACTCCGACCCTGTCTGGACCTGCATCTCGGACGATGCCTTGGTTGCTGCACCGGCGGTGTGTCACAGGAGGACTATGATAAATACATAGAAGAGATAGTGAGACTTCTGGGCGGAGGAGTGAATGACATAATCCGAAGTTACACGACGTTGATGCAGCAGGCTTCGGATACCCTCGACTTTGAGTCCGCACAGTATTATAAGATACGTATAGAGGCTCTGCAGAATCATTACTCCAAGTCCATAATATCCACTGCCACAGAGAGGAACGTGGACGTTTTCTCTCTGATAATCGATGACAGGGAGGCTTTCGGCAATTTCCTTCGTATCAAGGGTGGGGCCATAATCCAATCGCTCAATCTCGGTTTCCGGCTCAATATAGAGGAAGAGCAAGAATCCGTACTGAGTATGTTCATAGCGGAAATACAGTCGAAGTTCGGTACGCTGGCAAATGAAGTCATCGTACCTTTTCTGCCGGATGTCGTTATCGGAGGTGTCGAGTTCAGGATTCCACAGAGAGGCGAGAAACTTTCTCTCTTGGAATTGAGTGTCAAGAATGCAAGAGAATACCGTTTCAATCAGCTGAAGCAGAAGGAGCATATCAATCCTGACGAATTCCGTTCAGCCGTACTTGAAGAAATACGGAAGGCTCTTGGAATGAATGTACTTCCGGAGCATATTGAGTGCTTCGACAATTCCAATATACAGGGAACCAATCCTGTAGCTGCCTGTGTAGTTTTCCGGGGCGCTGTACCCTGCAAGCCGGACTACCGCAAGTTCAAGATAAAGACCGTGATTGGAGCCAATGACTACGCATCTATGAAGGAAGTCGTGAACCGCCGCTATTCGCGGATGCTTCAGGAAAACCCCGATGATTTGCCGCAGCTGGTCGTAATAGACGGCGGAAAAGGGCAGCTGAATTTTGCCTGGCAGGCATTATGCGAACTCGGTATTCAGGATAGAATCACTGTAGTGGGACTGGCGGAGAGAATGGAGGAAATCATTCGGGTACGTGACCCATATCCGCTTTTCCTCGACCGTAATTCACAGGCATTCAGGGTAATCACTCATATCAGGGATGAGGCTCACAGATTCGGGATTACATTTCACCGCTCTCTCAGGAGCAAGTCTGCCTTAAGCAGTGTATTGACCGGAATCAGAGGTGTAGGGAAAAAAACGGAGGAACGTCTGCTGATGCATTTCGGCAGTGTCGCCAGAATTGCTGCGGCTCCTTTGGAGGATGTAGCCGCCCTTGTGGGTCAGGGACTTGCAGAAAGAATCAAAGATACTTTGAGCGATGCTCAATAAGTAAAGCAAAAAATAAAAATAGAAAAATGAAGGAGAAAACTTTCAACAAATGGTTCAACATTTTTGTCCTCGCCGGTATGACGATAGCAATGGTATTAACCACTATCATCAAGCTCGGGACTGTTGATGAGGGTCAGTTCCGTCTCATAGTCGCCGCATTCGGATCCTTGATGGGAGTGCTTTCCACAGTATGTTCTGCAAACGGGAAAATTTGGACATTCATCTTCGGTGTACTGGATGTGACAATCTATGCGATTATGTGCTTTCTGGGCCAAAGATATGGAAACGCTGCCCTCCACGCCCTTTATTTCTTCCCAATGCAGTTTGTGGGGTACTTTCAGTGGAAACGTCGTGGAGCAGGCAGTGGAAGCGAAAGCGGACTGGCAGCCAGACGTCTCAGTCCGAAGATGAGGCTGTTGTGTTCATTGGCTTTCCTTGCTGCATCTGTAGCCCTTTATTTCGTGCTCGACAGTCTTGACAAGTCCCCGCTTACTTCAATACTCAAACTTGCCGTACTCTCCGATGCTGTCTCTACTGTATGTAATATACTCGGGCAGCTTCTTCTTTCAACTGCATATATGGAGCAGTGGTTTTTCTGGATAGGAGTGAATATATTCTCCGTAGTTATGTGGACAGTCACTCTGAAGGAGGACCCCGAATCATTCGCTCTCATATACATCATCAAATACAGCTTCTATCTTCTGAATTCCATCAACGGTCTGCGTATCTGGATGAAACTCAGCAGACAAACAGAAAATTGAATATCTCAAAAATAATAATTATCTTTGCACGCTTTTTGAATATGCATATACAGAATCATTCACGAATACAATCTTATATCTGATACGTTATGGAATACGAAGAAATCGTCAGCAAAGTCAAGGCTATCATAGTTGACAAACTTGGGGTCGAGCCTTCAGAGGTCACAGAAAGTGCAAATTTTACCAATGATCTTGGAGCAGACTCTTTGGATACCGTTGAACTCCTTATGGATTTTGAAAAAGTTTTCGGAATCAAGATTCCAGATGAGGAAACCAGCTCAATAGCAACTGTAAAAGATGCGATAGACAAAGTTGCTGAGAAACTCAACGCTTGACATCAATTAATAATTCAAGGAGGTGGCTAAAAGTCGAAAGACTGATAGTCACCTCCTCTCTTTGTACTCGGCTCAATCCGATTTTTCAATTATTCATTGGGAATCGCGAATGTCAGCTCCAAACGCGGCTTCTTGTCCTTGTCGTTGATTCCCGGCCCATTGAGTGATGCCCTGTAGAACCTGTCCTTATCAAGTTCCACGCTTGCCGTCGTGCTCGTGCTTGACTGGCTGGCGTAGGCGGCCATCATCATATAAGTATAATAATTGGAATAAGAATCCCCGTACCCACTGCTGTAGCCTCCATACATACTGTTGTAGTAACTCTGGTATGCGAGATAATTGTAGTATTCACTCATTTCATCGCTGGTCGAGTTTGTGGTCGTGACATACTCGTTGGACATAATGAGGAGCCAGATGTCGTATTCTCCGTTCAGAAGTTTCTTCGTGGATGTGGACGAAAGGTCATTCTCATCTATCCGAAGAATTTCCTGAAGGTGATAGGTGATGTCCGGAGAATATTTGAAAAGGGATCTGTTGATGTCACCTTGGTCTGCAGTTTCGGAACTTGAATCGGCCAGTCCAACAAAAGAAGCCCTGCCGTTGTTGATGACCCTGCTACAGGGTGAAAGGTAATCCGGCCAAAAGTAATCAAGTTCCTCATAGTCACCCGGTTCGTCGAAAGGAAACACCAAAGATGCCTTGTTCAGAATAACGGTCTTGGGATTGCCTCCTGCCTTGACGATTTCCTCTTCCGCCAGATGTTTGAGGTTCAGAGCACTGATTACGGGTTTGAGTCCTCCACCGCCTTCAACGAGCACCTTTTTGTCTGCAGGTCCGACCATTGATCTTGTCTGGTGGCCGGTCAATGATATCGCGTACTGCGGGAAACTTCCGGTCCCCGAGTTGGAAAGCAGTGAGTCGGCATCGTAGATTCCGGTAGGGCAGTAATAGAAGAACATACAAGAATCCTTTCTCACTCCGTCAAATACTGCGCTGAAATTCAGTTTTGCGAAACTGCCGTCAAGACTGTTGTAATCAGAATCATAGACAAGTTGATGGTTGAAGAGGTTGATTCTTCCTCCCTTTCTTGTCTGGGGCCCGGTCTTGAGAATGATTCCGGGAAATTTCTTGGTATAGCTGTCGATGTCTTTCAGATCAGCGGCAGTCATCTTGAAAAACTGCTCTCCGAATTCCTTGGTAAAGTTGAAGGACAAAGAGTCGCTTCCGTTGTACACCGGGGTACCTACGGTGACTGTCTTTGCCGAATGGCTGACTTCCTGATTGCAGTCGTTTCTCTTCAGGGGTTCGAGCAGTGAATATACATAGATGTTTTGGAGTATGTGCTCCTGACTGAGCGACAGCACCGAGCACGAATCGGATACGACGGAGAAATGAAAACTCTTGAATACAGGGTCTGTTCCGAACAGTACGCTGTCACCTTTGTTGAGGAGTGGAACAAGTGTGAGGATGCCGGATCTGGTAGTAGTGCCGTAAGTGTCGTCATTGATGGCACCGACGGCGAATCTGGTCTGAGAGTAACCCGACAGGCTGTCCGCCATATCCATTCTGACACCATTGATGAAGATGGAATCACTGACGTGAATCTTGTAAGTCTTGTTCGTGGGTATCAGTCCACCTCCCAGTTCGTAATTTTTCTCAACACAAGAAAGGCAGCAGAAAGCCGCTGCCACAATTGCTATAAAACCGGATTTCATTTCAAAGTTCATCATAAAAAGTGCTGTATGCCTCCACGTAGCTGCCGTCGGCCATAGACTTTGGATCGAATGGAAGAATCTTGCAACCGGGGAGGGAACTGCAGTAGTTTTTGAGTTCGCTGTCCAGATCTGCCGTGCCGAAAATCACTCCGTCGGAGAATCTGGCGGCTGTTTTAGCAAGATTTATGCCATCCGGCTTTTCCAGAAAGCTGAGATCTTCACTGCTGACTCCTCCGAACAGGGCTTTCTTCGCAAAACTCTCGCTGAAGGTGTCGGAAGACAACTCATTGTAGAGAGAGGTCACAACCTTGCTGGAGGAAAAGATGGGATCGTCCTTGTATGACTTTTTGAGATATACCGGCAACAGATGTGATATCCATCCCTGACAATGGATAATGTCCGGGGCCCAACGCAGTTTCTTGACGGTTTCGAGTACCCCTCGTGCAAAGAATATCGCCCTTTCGTCATTGTCCCAAAACAGATTTCCATCAGAGTCACGAGTAGTCTGCTTGCGTCGGAAATAGTCTTCGTTGTCTATGAAATAGACCTGGATACGTGCAGCCGGGATGGATGCCACCTTGATAATCAGAGGCCTGTCCACATCGGAAATGATGATGTTCATTCCGGACAGACGGATGACTTCGTGCAACTGGTGTTTCCTTTCGTTGATGGAGCCGTATTTTGGCATAAAGCAACGAATTTCCTTCTTGCGTTCCTGAATGCCTTGAGGAAGAACTCTTCCGATGTTGGATATTCCGTTTTCGGGAAGATAAGGAGACATCTCGGAATTGACGAACAGAACCTTATGAATAGAATCGGCCATACGCACAAAGATAACTATTATTTTTGGAATATTGTTTATCTTTGAGGCCGATTTGCCAGACTATGTACAAGTCAGACTATGTACAAGCATAATAACAGATTGACACGCCGCAGAATCGCCAATGCGTATATATCGGGAGTCATCAGCATCAGTCTGGTGCTGCTTCTGACAGGCATTGCCGTGCTTCTTGTAGTCAATGCCGGCGCGGTTTCGGACTACTTCCGTGAGACTATGCAGATATCGGTTCTGATGAAGCAGGAAGTGGATGAGACGGTGGCCGGCGAATATGCCGATTCCATAGCAAATCTCCCGTATGTCCGCGCTTCAATCCTTGTAAGCAGGGATCAGGGTACTCAGGAGCTCAAGTCTATGCTCGGTGAAGGTTTTCTGGACGTATTCGAAACATCTCCAGTCCCAGTTTCTGTCAATGTCACCCTGCTTGCAGAATATGTGGAGAAGGACAGCCTCAGTTTCATCCTTCCTCAACTCAGTTCTTTCCCTGTCGTGGATGAAGTGTCCTGCCAGCAGTCTCTGGTCGAAAGTCTGAATTCGGGCATAGCCCATATCTCCATCATCCTGTCGGTATTCATCGCGCTGCTTCTGTTCATTTCCTTCGTGCTTATCAACAATATGGTTCGCATCAGCGTTTACAACAGGCGCTTTACAATACACACGATGCAGCTTGTCGGGGCGACAGTCTCTTTTATCCGCAAGCCTTTTCTTGTTTCCGCAGTGTGGCAGGGACTGCTTTCGGCATTCCTTGCGATAGCTTCACTCTCAGGCCTGCTGTATGCCTTGAGACGTTCTTTCGAGTCGCTGTTCAGCATATTCCGTCCGAATATGTTCCTTATCACTGCCGGAGTGGTGGTTTTCTTCGGAGTGCTCATCTGTCTGGTCAGTACTTTTATTGTGGTAGGGAAACTTGTCTCGTCCACAAGAGATGATTTATATTATTGATTATGAATAAAATGGCAATGACTCCCAAGGGAGTCAAACTACTTCTCGCCGGACTTCTGACAATGATTGCCGGCTATATTCTCCTTACCGGGGGTGGATCTGTGGACAAGAATATCTTCAACTGGTCGATGTTCGATTTCAGGCGTCTGGTAGCAGCACCTCTTGTGATTCTTGCGGGTATCGTAGTGGAGATTGTCGCCATTATGGGACCCCGGTCAAAGAAATAGGAGATGAACTGGCTTCAGGCACTTGTGCTCGGTCTGATTCAGGGACTTACCGAGTTTCTTCCCGTCAGCAGCAGCGGGCATCTCGCCATAGGCCGCGAACTTCTGGGAATCGGGGCACCGGATGACCTTCTGTTTGAGGTTACAGTGCACGCGGCAACCGTTCTGGCGACTATTGTGGTGTTCCGCAGACAGTTAGCGGATTTGCTGCGCGGTCTTTTCAAGTTCAGATACAACGACCAGACAGAATATGTGCTGAAGATATGCGTCTCGATGATTCCTGTCTTTGTTGTGGGAGTGTTCTTCAAGGATTACGTTGAGGACCTTTTCAGTTCTCTCGCCGTGGTGGGAGTGGCTTTGCTGGTTACCGCCCTGATTCTCTTCCTTTCCGACAACGTTCATCAGGGCCGCAGGAAAAATGGAATCAGTTATGTCCAGGCCTTTGTCATCGGCATTGCACAGGCTCTGGCGGTAGTGCCCGGTCTTTCCCGCTCCGGAGCCACCATAAGTACGGGTCTGCTGTGTGGAGCGGAACGAGGCAATGTCGCTCAGTTTTCGTTCCTTATGGTACTCATACCGGTTATCGGAGAAGCTTTTCTCAGTCTGATTGGAGGTTCGATGTCCGTCTCTTCGGTAGATGCCCTCCCTCTTGCCGTCGGTTTTGCCTCGGCTTTTATCAGCGGGCTTTTCGCCTGCCGGGTAATGATTTCTCTGGTCAGAAAGGCCAGTCTCAAGTGGTTCGCCCTTTACTGCGCCATTGTCGGAACAGTTGTGCTCATATCCCTTGCCTGATGACGGAAAGGAATCTTGTATATTTTGCATCAGACGTGCATCTGGGGCTGTCAGTCGGCAATCCCGAAGAGAGAGAGGCCAGATTCATATCCTGGCTCAAATCCATACCGCGCGACTCCGCAAAGGCACTGTACCTGCTGGGTGACATTTGGGATTTTTGGTACGAATACAGGGATGTGGTGCCAAAAGAGGGAACCAGAGTGGTGGCACAGTTCATAGATTTGATGGACTGCGGTGTTGAGCTGTATTTCTTCGAGGGCAATCACGATATGTGGACTTTCTCATTTTTCGAGAGCCTCGGAATGAAGAAACTGCAACAGCCCTGCCATAAAGTGATAGGCGATAGAATCTTCTGCCTTGGCCACGGTGACGGACTCGGTCGCATAAGACCAGGATACGCATTGATGCTCAAGGTGTTCCACAACAAATTTGCCAGAGCTCTGTTCAGCGGTCTGCATCCCTGGCTGGCCTATCGCTTCGGCCTGTCGTGGTCCAATTCCAACCGGCGCAGCCACAAGCCTTACAGATTCCGCGGTGTGGATGAGCCTCTATACGGTTTCGCACTCGAGAAAGAGAATGAAAGGCATTCGGATTTTTACATTTTCGGCCACTATCACGATTCTGTGGATATGCTGATGCCTTCCGGGTCACGCTTTCTCATAGTGAAGGACTGGATGTCCGGAGGGATGCCCTGTCTGGTGTTCGACTGTGTCAGCGGTTCACTTTGCTCTTCAGACGGAGTGCCGGCATAACAGTTTTCTGGGGATACTCCATAAAGATGGAGAAATAGAAGGCGTTCCATTGCCCTGAATCCCATATCTGCACCAGTTCTTCCAGTTTGGCATCCTTTCCTTTCGGGTCATATTTGGTCTTGAGATCCTGTGAGAACAGTTTGGCCACAAGCTGCCAGAAACCTGCGGCGAATCCGCTCTCGTAGTTCTTGATGATTTCATATCCGCTCAACCCACATTCCCTGTCCACGAGTCTCAGGAGTACCATACCCTGGGTTATAGTCATATTTCTTATGTCCTTCTCGAACAGTTTCAGGAGTTCCTTCTCTACATCGTTCACATAGCGGTTCCGCTGTGAGCGCTTGCTGACATCAGCCTTGATGGTACTGTCAACCTGCGCCATCATATCCCGGCCCACCAGCGCATAAGGATACACCTTGTTGAAGTTGAACACAAGTTTGTAGTACTGTCTCCAGTCTCCGCTCTTCATTCTCCTGCCTTTCGGAAAAATCCACACCGGATCCAGCTGGTCGTGGAACAGAGTGTCTCCGTGTTGCTCCACTGTGAAGTACATAGGGACACCGCTCACCTTCCTGCGGGTCTGTGCCGTGCAGGAGAGTGTGACCAGGACAATCAGAAAGACAAGTGCCGTGACCCTTTTCATCGAGTGCAAAGATAGTAAATTCAGAACGTTTTGGGGCTATGTTTGAAGACTAGTATGAGACCGTGTCGAAACTGTTGTAAATTATTTTTATACCAAGTTGGTAAAAGGTTGAAAGATAAATGGTTCACTATATAGATTCCGTGTCGCAAATAATTGATTTTTTTGTCCGGAAATGATGCTTATTCGATTTTTTTTACTAAATTTGCAGTCCCAAAAATTGGCTCAAATTTTTTAATGCGCTGATTTTGAGGAGGTTATACCGAATATTAATATTTTTAAAAGTAATACGAGATGTTACAACCTAAGAGAACAAAATTTAGAAGGGAACAGAAGAACCGTATGAAGGGCAATTCCCAGAGGGGAAATCAACTTGCTTTCGGTTCCTTCGGAATCAAGACCCTTGAAAATTGTTGGCTTACAGCACAGCAGATTGAGGCTGCCCGTCAGGCTATCTCACGTAAGATGAACCGTGAGGGCCAGATTTGGATCAGAGTCTTCCCTGTCAAGCCCATCACCAAGAAGCCTCTCGATACCCGTATGGGTAAAGGTAAGGGTGATCCGTACGCATTCGTTGCGCCTATCACTCCCGGCCGTATTATCTTCGAGGCCGAAGGCGTTTCGCTTGAGATTGCAAAGGAGGCTATGCGCCTCGGTGCCAACAAGCTCCCTATCGCGACCAAGTTCGTGGTTCGCAGAGATTATGTTGAATAATTTATTGGAGAAAGAGAAATGAAAGCATCAGAAGCCCGCGAAATGTCTGTAGCAGACCTGCGCGACCGTATCGAGGTCGAGAAGAACAATCTCGACACAATGAAGATTAATCACGCGATTTCTCCGCTGGAAGACACTTCCAAGATTATGAAGACCAGAAGGGATATAGCTCTTATGATCACTATCCTTGCTGAAAAAGAAAAACAGAACTAAAAGAAGAAGTCATGGAAAGAAATCTTCGTAAGGAAAGAATAGGAGTAGTGGTCAGCGACAAGATGGACAAGACCATCGTTGTTGCCGTTGAAATCAAAGAGAAACATCCTTTGTACGGAAAATTCGTCAAGAAGACCACAAAGTTCTATGCCCAGGACGAGAAGAACGAGTGCGGTGTGGGTGACACCGTCCGCATTATGGAGACCCGCCCCCTGAGCAAAACCAAGAACTGGAGATTAGTTGAAATCATAGAAAAAGCCAAATAGTTTATGATACAGCAGGAAACACGTTTACAGGTGGCCGACAACAGCGGTGCGAAGGAAGTTCTCTGCATCCGCGTACTTGGCGGAACCAACCACCGTTATGCGACTGTCGGTGACAAGATTGTCGTAGCGATCAAGAGTGCCATCCCGGGCTCCGACGCCAAGAAAGGTACAGTTTCGAGAGCTGTAGTGGTACGCACCAAGAAAGAGATTCGTCGTGCAGACGGCTCTTACATCCGTTTTGACGAGAACGCATGCGTTCTTCTCAACAACGCCGGTGAACTTCGCGGAACCCGTATTTTCGGCCCCGTTGCCAGAGAGCTCCGCGACGAGTATATGAAAATCGTTTCACTTGCACCCGAGGTCCTTTAATTAATAAGCATTATGAAGAAGATACATATTAAGAAAGGTGACACCGTGTATGTAAATGCCGGTAACGACAAGGGCAAGACCGGAAAGGTCCTCAAGGTCCTCGTTGCTGATGACCGCGCCGTCGTAGAGGGCGTGAATATGGTCAGCAAGCACACCAAGCCCAATTCCAAGCAGCCCCAGGGTGGAATCATCAAGCAGGAGGCTGCCATCCACATCTCAAATCTCAATCTTCTTGACCCCAAGAGCCAGAAGCCCACTCGCGTAGGTTACAGGATGGAAGGTGACAAGAAGGTCCGTTACGCTAAAAAATCAGGGGAGGAGATCAAATAATTATGGCAAAGAAAAACACACCGGCAGAGGCACAGGCACTGCCCAAGGGATATATCCCTTCCCTCAAGAAGATTTACAGGGAGGAGATTATAGAGAAGCTCACAAAGCAGTTCAACTACACTACCGTGATGCAGGTTCCCCGTCTTGTGAAGATCACCGTCAACGAAGGTGTGGGCGACGCTACCCAGGACAAGAAGATTGTCGAGGAGGCCGCAGAGGAACTCTCCATCATCACCGGTCAGAAAGCACTCATCACCAATTCCAAGAAGGACGTTTCCAACTTCAAGCTCCGTAAAGGAATGCCCATCGGAACCAAAGTCACCCTGCGTGACGTCAAGATGTACGAATTCCTTGAGAAGCTCATCCGTGTGGCTCTCCCCCGTATCCGTGACTTCAACGGTATAGCTGAAAATATGGACGGTCGCGGAAACTACACTCTCGGAATCAAGGAGCAGATTATCTTCCCCGAAATCGACATCGACAAGAACCCCCGCATCCACGGTCTCGAGATCACATTCGTCACAACGGCCCGTACCGATGAGGAGTGCCACGCTCTCCTCGCTGCATTCGGTCTGCCTTTCAAGAAACATAACAATTAAGAGATACTATGGCAAAGGAATCAATGAAAGCTCGCGAAGTAAAACGCGCGAAACTGGTTGCTAAGTACGCAGAGAAGAGAAAGGCACTCAAGGAGGCCGGAGACTGGGCTGCTCTCGACAAGCTCCCCAAGAACGCATCTCCCGTCCGCCTTCACAACCGTTGCTCCCTTACTGGTCGTCCCAAGGGATATATCAGGGAGTTCGGTATCAGCCGTATCCAGTTCCGTGAGATGGCCAGCAACGGTCTCCTCCCGGGAGTGAAGAAGGCAAGTTGGTAAAAATTAAAAAGATTAAGAATATGACTGATCCTATTGCAGATTACCTCACCAGAGTACGCAATGCCTATATGGCAGGCAAGAAGGTGGTCGAGGTTCCTTCTTCCAAGATGAAGGTGGCCATCACCCAGATTCTCTGTGAGAAAGGATACATCCTCAGCTACAAGGTGGTCGAGGGAACTCCTTACAACACTATCAAAATCGCTCTCAAGTATCATCCTCAGACCAAGACGGCCGCAATCAAGAAGATTGAGCGCGTGTCTTCTCCCGGTCTGCGCCAGTACACAGACGTGGATAATATGCCCCGCGTTCTCAACGGACTCGGAATTGCAATCCTCTCCACATCCAAGGGCGTCATCACCGACAAGGAAGCCAAGGAACTTGGTGTCGGCGGTGAAGTATTATGCTATGTATATTAATCGTTAACTCTTTATATTAAATGTCACGAATTGGTAAATTGCCTGTAAGCCTTCCGAACGGCGTGAGCGTCCAGCTTGGTGCCGACAACGTGTTGAAGGTTAAAGGACCTCTCGGAGAGATGAGCCAGAAGATTGATCCGGACATCAAGGTCACCGTAGAGGACAATCAAATCAAGTTCGAGCGTCCCACAGACCAGCCCCGCCACCGCTCAATGCACGGACTTTACCGTGCGCTTGTGCACAATATGGTTGTAGGTGTATCTGAGGGATTCTCCACCAGACAGGAATTGGTCGGTGTAGGATACCGTGTATCCGTGGCCGGTCAGATTCTTTCATTCTCCCTCGGTTATTCTCACGACATCCAGCTTCTCCTTCCCGCAGAGGTAAAGGCTGAGGTTCCCGATGTCAAGAAGGGTGAGAACCCCGTTCTTGTGCTCAAGAGCTGTGACAAGCAGCTTGTCGGCCAGGTCGCAGCCAAGGTCCGTTCATTCCGCAAACCCGAGCCTTACAAGGGCAAAGGAATCAAGTTCACCGGTGAGACTCTCCGCCGCAAGGCAGGCAAGACCGCAGCAGCTAAATAATAGGAGGACAGAATTATGGCACTCAATAGAATTGAAAGAAGAAGAAGGATTCACTACCGCATACGCAAGCACGTCAACGGAACTGCAGAGAAACCCCGTATGGTTGTTTTCCGCAGCAACAAGCAGATTTACGTGCAGGTGGTCGATGACGAACAGGGCAAGACGCTTGTCGCAGCCGCTTCCAATGACAAGGAGCTCGCGCTTCAGTGCAAGGGTAAGACCGGCATCGAGGCTGCGGCTATCGTAGGAAAGGCTGTTGCAGAGCGTGCACTTGCGAAGGGTATTACCACAATCTGCTTCGACCGTGGCGGTTATCTCTTCCACGGCAGGGTAAAAAGTTTGGCAGACGCTGCCCGTGAAGGCGGCCTCGTATTCTAATGCAAAAGACTATGGCAAATACAAATGTTAAAAGAGTAAAGACATCTGACCTTGAACTTAAGGACAGACTTGTTGCCATCCAGAGGGTGACGAAGGTCACCAAGGGTGGTCGTCACTTCCGCTTTGCAGCCATTGTGGTCGTAGGTGACGAGAACGGCGTTGTAGGCTATGGTCTTGGAAAGGCTAATGAAGTCACCGCCGCCATCGCGAAGGGAGTGGAGGATGCAAAGAAGAATCTCGTGAAGATTCCCGTCATCAACACCACCATCCCTCACGAGCAGGAGTCAAAATTCGGTGGATCCCGTGTGTTTATGAAGCCTGCGGCTCCCGGTACCGGTGTAAAGGCCGGCGGTGCTATGCGTGCAGTCTTCGAGAGCGCCGGTGTGCAGAACGTTCTCGCCAAGTCGAAGGGCTCGTCCAACCCTCACAACCTTGTGAAGGCTACCGTAGTCGCTTTGACCCAGATGAGAGACGCATACACTGTGGCCGGTCTCCGTGGTGTTCCGATGAGTAAGGTATTTAACGGCTAGGAGGAAACATTATGGCAAAGCTCAGAATTACACAGATAGTTAGCAGCAACGGTGAGACAAAGCGTCAGAAGGCCAACCTTCGTTGTCTTGGCGTACGTCGTATGAATCAGACGGTTGAGATAGAGAAGACCCCGGTTTCCGTAGGTCAGGCAGCCAAGGTTGCCCATCTCTGCAGAATCGAAGAAGTAAAGTAAAGGAGGACCAGAGTTATGAAACTTAACAATTTGACACCCGCTGTCGGTTCCACCCATACAAGCAAGAGACTCGGACGTGGTCAGGGCTCCGGAAAGGGAGGCACCTCCACCCGCGGTACCAAGGGCGCCCAGGCTCGCGCCGGATACGAACACAAGGTAGGTTTCGAAGGCGGTCAGATGCCTCTTCAGAGACTTGTCCCCAAGTTCGGCTTCAAGAATCCTACAAGAGTTGAGTACAAGGCCGTTAACGTAGCCGACATTGAGGCTCTCGCAGCGGCTGCAGGTCTTTCCGAAATCGGAATTCCTGAAATCAAGTCCGCAGGACTTGCCGGGAAGAACGATCTTGTGAAGATCCTTGGAAACGGAGAAATCAAAACTGCCGTCAATGTGGCTGCAGACGCTTTCTCAAAGTCCGCAATTGCAAAAATCGAAGCTGCCGGCGGAAAGGCAGTCGTAACGGAGTAAAGTATGAAGTTCATAGAGACAATCAAGAACATCTTCAAGATTGAGGAACTCCGCAAGAGGCTCGTCTATACGTTCATCCTTGTTCTGGTCTACAGATTCGGATGCTACGTGGTACTTCCAGGTATTGACGCCTCTATGATCGCAGGTCTTCAGAATAGTGCTCAGGAAGGTCTTGTCGGCCTCCTGAACATGTTCTCCGGCGGTGCGTTTGGTAACGCCTCCATCTTCGCGCTGGGTGTGATGCCGTACATTTCGGCATCCATCATCATCCAGTTGCTGGGTGTTTTCGTTCCGTATTTCAAGAAACTCCAGATGGAGGGAGAGAGCGGACGAAAGAAGATGAACCAGATGACGAGAGTTCTCACCATTCTGGTAATCTGCATCCAGGGCCCGGCCTATATGGCTTCAGTGCACAATCAGATTCCTTCCGCCGCATTTGTGGCGGTGAACCAGCTCGGCTGGAGCAACTTTATGTTCAACCTCGTGTCGACTCTCGTACTGATGGCCGGCTCGATGTTCGTGATGTGGCTCGGTGAGCGCATCACCGACCGTGGAATAGGCAACGGCATTTCCCTCATCATTATGATTGGTATTGTTGCCCGCCTTCCCTTTGCACTTGCGGCCGAATTCACCAAGAAGCTTTCGACCACCAACGGAGGATTCCTGCTTCTTATCGTCGAAGTAATATTCTGGTACTTTGTGATTGCCGCAGCCATCGCACTTGTGCAGGCAGTCCGCAGAGTTCCTGTACAGTATGCAAAGAGGGTTGTCGGTAACCGTCAGTTCGGCGGTGTCCGTCAGTATATTCCGCTCAAGATCAATGCGGCCGGCGTAATGCCTATCATCTTCGCCCAGGCCCTTATGCTCTTCCCGCTTCTCTTCTCCAGATGGGATGCGACCCGCGGACTTGCTGCCACACTGAGCAACTACACCGGATTCTGGTATAATTTGATATTCTTCATCTTCGTTGTTATCTTCACTTACTTCTATACCGCCGTTACCGTGAATCCCACTATGATGGCAGAAGATATGAAGAGAAACGGAGGATTCATCCCCGGAGTCAAGCCCGGCAAAAAGACGGTCGAGTATCTGGACAGTGTGATGTCCAAAGTCACTTTCCCCGGATCCATTGCCCTTGCTTTGATTTCCATACTTCCTGCCCTTGCAATCATTATGGGAGTTGACAACTCATTTGCAAGTTTCTTCGGAGGCACTTCGCTTCTGATTCTTGTGGGTGTTGTCCTCGACACTCTGCAGCAGGTGGAAAGTTACTTGCTTATGCGCCACTATGACGGACTGATGAAGACAGGACGTCTGAGCGGACGCTCGGGCATGTAGTTCTTTGAAAAATTGAAAGGTTGATGATCAAGCCTAAGACAGAGGAAGAGATTGAGCTGCTCCGCGAAAATGCCATAATCGTCTCGAAGACGCTGGCTGAAGTCGGTAAAGCAGTCGCCCCGGGTGTGACAACCAAGGAGTTGAACAGGGTGGCTGAAGAGTTCATCCGCGACAACGGCGCAATCCCAAGTTTCCTCGGATTCGAAGGCTTCCCTGCAGCAATCTGCGCTTCGGTCAACGATGTTGTAGTCCACGGTTTTCCGTCAGACTATGTCCTTAAGGATGGAGACATTGTCTCCGCAGACATCGGCACGTTGTATAAGGGCTATAACGGTGATTCCGCGTACACCTTCCCCGTGGGGGAGGTGGATGCGAAGACCCGTTCGCTCCTTGACGTGACCAAGGCATCCCTTTACAAGGGCATTGAGGCTGCTGTAGCGGGCGGACGCACCGGAGATATCGGATACGCGGTGCAATCGTATGTGGAATCATTCGGCTTTTCCGTGGTCCGCGAACTCGAGGGACACGGAATAGGGAAGGAGATGCACGAAAATCCCGGCGTTCCCAATTTCGGACGCAGGGGCAAAGGCACTCATCTCGTGGACGGAATGGTTCTGTGCATCGAGCCTATGGTCAATGCAGGAGGCAAAGCAGTCTATCTCGCCAGAAACGGATGGGCGGTCCATACCTCGGACCATAGCAAATCGGCGCACTTCGAGCTTACGGTTGTTATCAGAAAAGGCCGTGCAGAGCAGCTTTCGACCTTCGATTTTATCGAGAAAGATGTCAAGATTAAATTTTAAGTGTTATTTTTTTAATGTCAAAACAAGTAGCAATAGAACAAGATGGGAAGGTTATCGAGACCCTTCCGAACGCGATGTTCAAAGTCGAGCTTGAGAATGGTCACGTCCTGCTCTGCAATATTTCGGGCAAGATGAGAATGAACTTCATCCATATTCTTCTGGGCGACAAAGTACGCGTTGAAATTTCACCTTATGATTTGACCAAAGGCAGAATATCTTTCAGATACAAATAAAAACAAACGATATGAAAGTCAAGACATCCATCAAAAAGCGCAGCGATGATTGCAAAATCGTACGTCGTAAAGGCCGTCTGTACGTTATATGCAAGAAGAACCCCAAGTTCAAGATGCGTCAGGGATAATATTCAGTAACAAATTAAGTAAAGTATAATTATGGCACGTATAGCCGGTGTTGATTTACCAAACAACAAACAAGGAGAGATAGGTCTTACCTATATCTTCGGTATCGGTCGCCCTTCCGCCAAGAAAATTCTCGAAGAGTGCGGAATCGACAGTACAATCAAGGTTGGTGACTGGAACGACGAGCAGATTGCCAAGATCCGTACCAAGATAAATGAAGAGTACAAGATTGAAGGTGAACTCCGTTCCTCCGTCCAGATGGACATCAAGCGTCTTATGGACATTGGTTGCTATCGTGGAATCCGTCATCGTCTCGGACTCCCCGTTCGCGGCCAGAGCACCAAGAACAACGCTCGCACTCGCAAGGGCAAGAAGAAGACCGTTGCCAACAAGAAGAAGGCAACCA
>DCIN01000003.1:27419-30028 GCA_002315815.1 Bacteroidales bacterium UBA1725
TTTCATCAACCTTCAACAACGTAATTGTGTCTCTCACCAATGCACAGGGCCAGGTAATCAGCTGGGGTTCAGCAGGCAAGTGCGGTTTCAGAGGCTCCAAGAAGAACACTCCCTACGCTGCCCAGATGGCTGCCGAAGATGCGTCCAAGACCGCATTCGATGCAGGCCTTCGCAGAGTGAAGTGCTATGTCAAAGGTCCCGGTGCAGGTCGTGAATCCGCCATCCGCACCATCAATAACGCAGGCATCATCGTGACAGAGATTATCGACGTCACACCTATGCCTCACAACGGGTGCAGACCAAAAGGCCGTCGTAAAGTTTAATCATTTAAAAGTTAATTACTATGGCAAGATATACAGGTCCCAGTACCAAAATCGCACGTAAATTCGGTGAGCCCATCTTCGGAGGAGACAAGTATTTCGAGAAGAGAAATTTCCCTCCGGGACAGCACGGACTCGCATCCAAGCGCAAGAAGCAGAAGGATTACGGTATCCAGCTCAAGGAGAAGCAGAAAGTAAAGTATATGTATGGTGTTCTTGAGCGTCAGTTCCGCAACACTTACGAGAAGGCTACACGTATGTCCGGACAGAAGGGTGAGAATCTTGTTCTCCTCCTTGAGTCACGTCTTGACAACGTTGTTTACCGTCTCGGCATAGCTCCCACCCGTGCAGCCGCACGTCAGCTCGTCAGCCATCATCACATCAGCCTTAACGGGAATATCTGCAGCATTCCTTCCACTCACGTGAAAGCAGGTGACAGTATAGCTGTAAGAGAGAGGTCAAAGAGTCTCGAGGTTATTCAGAACAGCGTGGCTTCCACCACCAAGTATTCCTGGCTCGAGTTTGACAACAAGACTCTCGTCGGCAAGTTCCTCAATGTCCCCACAAGGGCTGAGGTTCCTGAGAACATCAACGAGCAGCTTATCGTCGACCTTTATTCCAAGTAACAGTCAATACCAAAAGAGAAGAATATGGCAATCTTGGCATTTCAGAAACCTGACAAGGTCATAATGCTCGAAAGCACCGACACTGTCGGCCGTTTTGAATTCCGTCCTCTCGAGCCGGGATACGGTCAGACTATCGGAAATGCTCTCCGCCGCATCCTTTTGGCCTCTCTGGAAGGTTTTGCTATCAGTCAGATCAAGATTTCCGGCGTTGACCAGGAGTTTGCAACTATTCCGGGCGTCATTGAGGGTATGCAGGATATCATCTTGAACCTCAAGCAGGTGCGTTTCCGTCGTATGGTTGACTCTCAGGACAGCGAATCCGTGAACATTGTGGTCAGCGGAAAGCAGGAATTCACAGCAGAGGATATCTCCAAAGGATTGTCTTCTTTCAAGGTGTTGAATCCCGATCAGCATATCTGTACACTTGAGCCTTCAGTGAAGCTCGAAATCAGTCTCCTTATCACAAAGGGGCGCGGTTTTGTGCCGGCAGAAGAACTCAGGGATGAGAACACTCCCATCGGGACCATCCCCGTCGATGCCATCTACACACCTATCCGCAAGGTGAACTGGGTCGTAGAGAACTGGCGCGTCGAGCAGAAGACTGATTACGAGAAACTCAATCTTGAAATTGTGACCGACGGATCCATTTCGCCGAGCGCTGCGCTTCAGGAAGCTGCAAACATCCTCATCTATCATTTCAAGCTTTTCACTGATGACAAGAAGATGTCTCTTGAGAGCATCGTGGAGTCTGACAGCAAGGAGCTTGACGAGGAATCGCTGCGTATGAAGCATCTCCTTCTTACCAAGCTTTCCGATATGGGGCTCTCCGTGCGTGCATTCAACTGCCTCAAGGCCGCTGACATCGACACTTTCGCAGACCTTGTATCCTACTCCCGTACAGAACTTATGAAGTTCCGCAATTTCGGGCGCAAGTCTCTCAACGAGATTGACCTTCTGGTGGAGAAGATGAAGCTTTCTTTCGGGATGGACGTCACAAAGTATAATATTGAACCTAAGAAAAAGAATATCTAAAGATGAGACACAATAAAGCAGTAAATCATCTCGGTCGCAAGAGCGGACACCGTAAGGCCCTCCTCTCCAACATGGCATGCTCTCTCGTTCTTCACAAGAGAATCACCACCACTGTTGCCAAGGCCAAGGCCCTCAAGTCATATCTTGAGCCTCTTGTAACCAAGTCCAAGGATGACAGCACACACAATCGTCGCGTCGTTTTCAGTTATCTCAAGAACAAGGAAGCAGTCGCTGAACTTTTCCGTACCGTGGCACCCAAGGTCGCTGACCGTCCCGGCGGATATCTCCGCGTGCTTCATCTGGGCTTCCGTCAGGGTGATGCAGCCGATATGGCTCTCATAGAGTTCGTTGACTTCAACGAGGCAGCTCTTGCATCTTCTCCCAAGGCAGCAAAGAAGACAACCCGTCGCAGTCGTGCCAAGAAAGCAGAGGCTCCCGTGGAGGAAACTCCTGTAGTTGAGGCAACTGTAGCAGAAGAACCAGTAGCTGAGGCTGCTGTAGAGGAAGCGAAGGCTGAGTAACAGTATCAGTTTTGAACGAAAGAGGTCGGCTTGTAAGGGCTGACCTTTTTTGTTTGAGGGGGCGTGGTTTCAGGGGGCGTGGTTTCAGGGGGCTCTGCCCCCTTACCCGC
>DCIN01000049.1 GCA_002315815.1 Bacteroidales bacterium UBA1725
GATTGATGGTTGAGGTGTTTGAGCCGGTGGAACGGAACATTTTTGTGTTTTCGGCTGTGTCAGCTGTTCCGCTTGTTTCCACCCTTTCCACCTTTCTTTTGCAGTGGAACATCTGGAACATCCGGGGACTGCGTTACTTCTGTCACTGTTCCAGTTCCGCGCTTTTTCAGGCTTCCGGAGTCGAACATTTCCTTGAGGTAGCGGTTGACTGTTGTGTGGCTCAAACCGAGTTCTGTTGCTATTGAGCGGGCGCTTTCGCTTTCGTCATAGAGGCTTCCGATTGTGGTCATCTGTTCGTCTCTTCGCATCGGATCTGCCTGTTCAAGATGTTCCACTTCGCGTGTCTTGTCCAGGAACTGGAAGCGGAGGAAATTGTAGTCCTTCACGATTTTGGCAGCGAGCACGCTTTCCTTGCCGTAGATGATGGCGTTATTGCGCGCCTTGAGCTGTTTGATGTAACGGAAGTCCATTCCTTGCCGGCTCATTCCTATCGAGAAAGCACTGTCCACGAAGTTCATTATCATCATAGAGCCCTGCAGGTCGTTTTTGGTGAGCGGACGAGAGGCATTGCGTTTCGGGCAGTGGGCCAGTATCAGGAAGCTGAATCCGTTGCGTTTCTTGATCTCCTTCAGGCGTTTCATAAGCGGCAGCGCGCCCTTGCTTTTCTCCAGCTCTTCGCCCAGGTAAGTGATGTTGTCAATGATGCCAATCTTCGCACCGGCCTGAAGCATCACGTCCTCAATCTGCTCGCAGACGTATTCGCCCCAGTCTCCATTCGGATATTCCGCATCAGCGTCAATTTCCACCCTGATGAAGTTCTCACTCCAGTTGTAGGGATTCTCTCCGTCAACGGTGTACCGGACGCTGAACTGCCTTTCACAGAGCTCAAAATCGAAGTACAGGACTCTCTGGGCCCCGGCCGTCATATCGAACGGCGCATAAACCCTTCCGCTGCTGATGTTCTCCGCTATCTGCACCGCCAGAATACTCTTGCCGCTGTTCGTCTCTGCAAAGAGCACGCACTCCTCATTCTCGAACCACAGTTCCCCAAAGAGTTTTCGCTGCAGTGGCAGGTTCTGCGCGTCCTTCATCCACTCGTTCGCGCTCTTGAACGCAAAGAACCGGTGGGGTGACAGAACTTCCTGTACTTCTTCTTGATATTGTTTCTCGTCCATATTGAACTCCTTTATGAGAATATGACCTCCCGCGTTCTATGCTCACGACTGGACAATAATTGATATTCTTCCTTATTCGGGGACGGACCATCGGTTTTTCCGGCAATTGACAGGCAGAAGGCCTTGCAACTGCTGTTTCTGTACGCTTCCGGATCAAAGCTCTGATATGTCGTTGAGGCGGCGCTGGCTCCGTTGGAACTCACCTTGAATCCAAGTTCCTCAACCGATTGTTTCACGGCATAGAAATACTTCTCGTGCTCGCTCCAGTGCTTTGCCTCAACCGGGACGATTACGTTCAGACCGGTACCAAAGGTGTCCAGACCCGCATAGAAAACAAATGGCAGCCTTGAAAGTATCTTCTTCGCAGTTGCCGGATTTGAAACGTCCTGAATGTCCAGGACCACAAGAGAATTGTAATGGACAATCCGCCGTTCTTCGCTGATACCGCGTATTCTGCTGGTGAGAGTTGCGCTGATACAGATCTCGGGGAGGAGGCCGCGTCGCATCAGAGCGGCCTCGCTTCTGTCTTTGGTCTTCCGGATACGGTTTACAATTTCACATTGGGCTTTGCTCGGTATCAGGCATTCGTCAAGAGTCATGTCGTCCGAGTCGTTCAGTGTCTGTCCGTAAACATCTTTCCTTTTGGGCAACTCATCTGTTCTCACCACCGATGTTTCCAGCCCGGAGAAGACACTGACCGGAGTGCTTCCAAGATTATGGAGCCACTCCGCAGTTTGATTCCTGCTTTTCATATGACGCGGTGTTTTTTAGTTTTGCCCAGCAAAACTAAAGTTGAGCCTTGACAGGCTTTGACAATTAGCAAAAATCTCCTCATACCCGTTTCCTCCAATGTTTACCTTTCCTGAGTTCGCCGTTGGCGACGGCCTCGTCGATTACATCAGCATCCACGACGGTATTCCTCCCTTCTCGCATCCTCACTATTCCGCCCTTGTTCGCCCAGTTGTGAAATGTTGCTTCGCAGACTCCCATCACCTTGCACGCCTGCTGGATGGTGTACTTGCGTTCTTTCTTTTTGACGAGATACTTGGGCACTTCCTCAGCCACGGCATCCTGCACGATTGGCTTGATGATGCCGGAAAAGAATCTCGTCAACTCTTCCTGAATCTCCATAATGATAAAGGTTTGTATTAACGAAAAAGGAAGTTGCCACTGTCCTGCCGGAGTATTTCCCCGACGATGCAAAGGTATGCAGCCTTCGAGTCTGACTCCAAACCGGCAGTGTGTCCGAAAAGGTGGCTGAAGGTAGCCGGCATACCAAAAAACGGCAACCCAGTGGCTGCCGTTCAAGATTTCTTATGTAGCCGGACGGCTACTTTGTATTGGATGATTTCTTTTTAGGGAAGTCTTTAATCGCCTTGTAAATATCGTCGTTCAGGCCGACTCCGTTTCCGTAGTCTGCGCCAGATATTGTGCCACAAAACTGAGCCTTTCAAGTGTCTTCCCGACCAGGAACACATACTCCATTGAGGTGTTGTACTCTCCGAGCACTT
>DCIN01000057.1:0-648 GCA_002315815.1 Bacteroidales bacterium UBA1725
TGTCCTGTACTCGATAATCCTGATAATCTGATTCAATTATCCCTTGATTTGTATCCGGAATCCTTCATTGAGAAGCGGTTTCACAAGTTCGCGCATCTGAGCTTCGGTGAACTTCTGCAGGCCTTGTTGAGGAGTAGGACGGTCAATGGAATAAACCATTATCTCCCGAGGGGAGAGTTCCCTGACAATGTTCATCCATCCTTCAAGACACTCCGGAGCTGAAGAGTCAAAATCAGCACTCTTCAAAAACATTGTCTGAAGTATGAAATCTCCGCCGAATGCCTTGAGATCATCGACAACATCCCGGATTTCATATCCTTTGAATGCCCTGTTGATTCTTGAGGCCAGTTCGGTAGTGGGAGCGTCTATCTTCATAATCGGGTTGTCCACCTTGCAAAGAGCCTCGAACACCCCAGGAGAACGGAGCCTGGTTGCATTCGAAAGAACGGAGACTTTTGCCGAGGGATAATACATATCCCGCAGTGTGAGTGTATCATCCACAATTTGAGGGAATTGCGTATTCAATGTAGGTTCACCGTCACCTGCAAAAGTAATGGAGTCTATCTTCACACCCTCGTGCATACATTCACGGAGTTTGGACTCCAGGGAATTCCTTACCTTCGCCGCATCAGGCAATACAGCATCACC
>DCIN01000057.1:724-1470 GCA_002315815.1 Bacteroidales bacterium UBA1725
ATTTTTCCTCGCTCGGGTAGAAGGTTGATTCCTAACGAGTTTCCCAGACGACGGCTCAATATGGGGCCGAAAACCGTCTTTTCTCTCAACATACGATATTGTTGTATCTTGCCATTCCGAAAAAGAAATAGTATCCGAGAAGACCCATCGAAGGGAATCAGAAGGAGGCTTCAGAGAAAAATCTTTTTTGACATAGCCTGATTCATAGAGCATTCTCCTGATTTTCTCCTCTCTTTCCGATATGGCCGTATATTCATCACGCTTCTCCGTAAGTATTTTGCCGACGTTGATCATTATTTTCTGAAAGTCCTCAGGGTGGTCCACATAATAGGCGACCGAAGCGTTGAAGTCAGTGTAACTTACTGAATGTTTGGCAAATATCGGATCATAAAACAGGGTTGTATCCGCCTTGGTCCTATACTCAGGGTACTTGACGAGCCACTGGTCGGCAATGAGCAGGTCCACATAGATATCAGTCATCTTTTTACTGTCGATTACCCTGGACTTGTCGGAACAGGAGACAAGCAGCATAAGAGATGCCAAATAGGATACAGTAATTATTCCCTTGAATCCGCGCATCACCTAAGCTGAGCCCCGAAATCCTTTTTGAACATCTCGAGAAGTTTGTCCATAACCCTCTCCGTATCCTGGTCGGTTAGGGTCTTGTCCATATCCCTGATGATGAAATTGAGTGCATACTGCTTCTTGCCTTCAGGAATCTTATCTCCGCGATATACATCGAAGAG
>DCIN01000057.1:1623-4989 GCA_002315815.1 Bacteroidales bacterium UBA1725
CGCTTAATCAATTCAAAGAGGACAGGCCAGGATATCTCCGCAGCGAAAACGGGTTGTCTTACTCCGAACTTGCGGGCGAGAACCGGGTTGACAGTACCTGCCACGGCAAGCTGACAACCCTGTCCGGGAAGCTTGTAAACCATACCCTCAGAAAAGAGATCCGACGGTGCAGGCTCAGTCCACATCTGATAGAGGTCGGCACCGAAACGCTTGAGCAGAAGTTCAAGATAGCCCTTGAGTTGGAAAAAACTGCTCTTCTGAGGCTCAATCCTCCAGGATTTCTCAGGCGTTCCGCTGATGACCAAACAGAAACATCCGTGCTCTTCATAACCTTCAAGAGTTTGGCAATTTTTATCGGGAAGCTTCTGATAGACATTTCCGTATTCGAAGAACTTAAGCGAGCTGATCTGACGATTGCTGTTGTAGGCAACTACCTCGAGAGCACCCGGAACAAGAGATTGCCTGAGCACATTGAGATCCTGACTCAGAGGATTGACTATCTTCACGCAATGGTCCGAAGGAAAAGTACTGAATCCGGAATAATAGTCGGCCTTGGTCAGAGAATTATTCATCGTTTCGACGAAGCCGTTTGCAGCCAAAAAGTTGGATATTCCATTTCTCACCGCCTCCGGATCCGGACTGGGAGTTGCATTGACCGACATTCTCATATAACCGGGAAGCTCGACATTGTTGTATCCGTAGATTCTGAGAATCTCCTCTACGACGTCGCACTCCCTATAAACATCCACCATATAGGAAGGAGCAAGAACCGTAGCAGATCCATCCCTCTTTTCGACAAACTCGTAGCATAGCGATTCAAGTATGCCTTCGATGATTGCGGCATCCAGTTTCTTTCCCACAAAAGAGGAAATGCGGGCATAGTCAAGATCTATTGTCTTTCTTTCAATGGGTTTGGGATAAACCTCGACAATACCGCCTTCAATCACGCCTCCGGCACAGGACTGTATCAGGGAAACCGCGCGCTTCAGAGCATACACATTAATCTCAGGGTCGCAACCGCGCTCGTATCTGAACGAAGCGTCGGTCTGAAGGCCCTGGCTTCTTGCCGTTTTTCTGATGGATGCAGGGTCGAAATAAGCACTCTCAACAAAGATATCAACAGACTGCTCCGTGACTCCGCTCTCCGCTCCTCCGAAAACTCCGGCGATACACATCGGAACCGCACTGTCTGCAATCACCATATCCCTGCTGCAAAGTTTCCTTTCAATTCCGTCCAGAGTGACAATGCTTTCTCCCTCCCCCGCCCTGCGAACGGTGACTTTGGACCCTCCGATTCTGGCTGCATCGAATATGTGCAGCGGCTGACCGAGTTCAAAGAGCACAAAATTAGATATGTCAACAATATTGTTGATAGGTCGTGATCCTATACTGTTGAGTCTTTGCTGAAGCCATTCAGGAGAGGGCCCCACCTTGACACCGCGAATAGTGATTCCGTCATATCTTGGAGCCCCGAGGCTGTCAAGAACCTCAACTTCGAGTCCCTTTCCTTCACCCTCCCGGAAATCGGACACATCCGGTTTGCGGAGTTCGCAGGGAATGCCGTTGAGTTTCAAATAGGCATAAAGGTCACGCGCCACACCCCAATGGGATGCTGCATCCACACGGTTGGCAGTAATCTCATACTCTATCACGGCAGTTGTGCCGAGCTTGAGATAATCCTTGGCCGGCGTGCCTATGACCGCATCTTCGGGAAGAACCATAATGCCCTCGTGGCTGGTTCCAATGCCAAGTTCATCCTCGGCACATATCATTCCGAAAGATTCTATTCCACGAATCTTTGATTTCTTAATCTTGAAATCGCCGGGGAGAACAGTTCCGAGAGTGGCAAAAAGGACCTTCTGTCCGGCCGCCACATTGGGGGCACCGCAAACTACGGTCAGCGGTTCGCCTGCACCTGCATCCACCTTGGTAATATGAAGATGGTCTGAGTCCGGATGAGGACAGCACTCAATGACCTTCGCAACAACCACACCGGCGAGTCCGCCGGGCACCTGTTCCTCCTCCTCAACTGAATCCACCTCGATTCCGATGGATGTCATAGCATCCGCAACTTGCTGAGGGGTGAGGTCACATACAAGATAATCCTTGAGCCAATTGTAAGAAAGCTTCATATTTTGTTTTTTTATATTCCGAGATTATTTCTTTTCTAGTTGTTAATATTCTGAGATTTTATTTCTCAAGTTTAGATATTCCGATTGACTACCGAGTTGTTTTTTGAGATTCACCAAGATTGTCAGGGTCAAAAAGAGAATTTACAAACTCAGCCTTGTCAAACAGCCTGATGTCATCGACACCCTCACCCACCCCTATGAATCTCACCGGAATATGGAACTGATCGGACACCCCGACAACAACACCGCCTTTGGCTGTCCCGTCAAGTTTGGTGACAGCAAGAGACGTGATATCAGTGGCGCGGGAAAACTCACGGGCCTGCTGAAATGCATTCTGACCTGTGGATGCATCCAGAACAAGCATAATGTCGTGAGGACCATCCGGAACCACCTTGCGGATGACATTACGGATTTTCGTAAGTTCATTCATCAGGTCCACCCTGTTATGAAGGCGACCGGCGGTATCTATTATCGCAACGTCTGCACCTCTTGCCACAGCCGCCTTCACCGTGTCATAGGCTACAGAAGCGGGATCAGATCCCATTGACTGCCTGACAAGTTCCACTCCTGCCCGTCGTGCCCAGATTGTTATCTGATCCACAGCCGCAGCACGGAATGTATCGGCAGCACCGAGGATGACCTTTCGGCCCTGTTGATGGAAATAATGAGCCAATTTCCCTATCGTGGTGGTTTTGCCGACTCCGTTCACGCCTACAACGAGAATCACATAAGGCTTCTTCTCCTCCAACAGAGAGGGCAAAGAATCAGACTCTGGGATAAGTTTCGAAATTTCGTCTTTGAGCAGGTCAACAAGTTCTTCGAAGGACATATACTTGTCTTTACTGACCCTCTCTTCCAGATTGTCGATGACCTTGAGTGTTGTATCAACTCCCAAATCAGACTCAATCAAGGCCTCTTCAATGGCATCCAAAGTAGTGTCATCCACTCTGGATTTGCCGACAATGGCTCTGGAAATGCGTTGAAAGAAACTGGCTGCCATATCTTGCAAATATAATCAAAAAAACAAGAATCCGAACCACTACGGCCAAGGCGCGATTGAACAGAGGCGGCTGTAGAGTCTTGCAACGCACAAAGAGGATGGCATCGGGGCCACCCTCTTTTGTGTTGAACGAACTGTGAAGCCCTGTCCTTATACAGCCCGAAAACTCGAAAACTGTTTTGGAACGACTTCTTTAGTAAAAGAAAAAAATAAGTTGGTAAAGATTGACGAGTA
>DCIN01000057.1:5089-5233 GCA_002315815.1 Bacteroidales bacterium UBA1725
TATTTTTTGAGATTTACTTAGTTCACTTATTTCTTCTCGAGAAAAGCTTTTGCCTTATCAGCCTCAACAAGCTGCTCGGTGAAAACATATGCACCGGTCTTGGGAGACTTCTCCATACGTATGCACTTGACCATGCTCTTGGCA
>DCIN01000026.1:0-1708 GCA_002315815.1 Bacteroidales bacterium UBA1725
TGTGCAAGATGGCCTGCTGCAATCTCGCGGAAAGTTTCGAAAACTCCGCGAGTGTCACCGTGGGGTATTCCGACGCAGTGACCGGAGCCAGACAGATACGCCTTCTCGGTCAGAGCGGGATTTATACTCAGATGCTTGACGAGAACCGTCCAGTGATGCGCGGACTTTCAGCTCCTTGGGGATTGAACTATATTCCCGGCCAATGGCTGGAAAGTATACAGATTGCCAAAGGTTCCACCTCTGTCATCAACGGTGTAGAGTCTATGACGGGGCAGATTAATGTGGAACACAGGAAGCCCACTGACGAGAAACCTCTGTTTGTTCAGGCTTCGATGATGAATGACACCAAAGCAGAGTTGAATGTGATAAGTTCACTCCAGTTTGATGAGATGTCGACCTGGAGTACGGTGATTCTCGCTCACGTCGATGGTAATTTCAAGACTGCGGATCACAACGGAGACGGTTTTATGGATGATCCCTCACTATTGAACCTCGCCCTTTCGAACAGGTGGCTGTATTTCGGCCAGGATGGTGTTCAGGTCCGTTTCGGTTTCCGTGCAGTAAGGGATGACAGGACCGGCGGGCAGACTGACCTTCCTCCCCAGAGTTCCAAAATTCCCTGGCGTTCCCATATTCTCAACCGTTCGGTCGGCGGCTATGTCAAAGTAGGCGTACCGGTCAGCGAGGACGGTAACCGCAGCGTGGCACTTGTCACGGATTACACTTACCAGAAACTCGGTTCCAACTTTGCCTTCAGGCACTATGATGCCGGACAACATTCCGTATTCGCCAACCTGATGTATCAGGACCTGACATCGGATAATCATCATTTCACTCTGGGTTTCAGCGAGATGCTGGATATTTACGACGAATATGTCATCGGTACGCAGGTTAAATCTCCTCTTAATGACCTTGGCTTGTACGGAGAATACACATACAAGTCCGGAGATATCTTCTCCGCCATTGTAGGAATCCGTGGTGACTGGTACAAAGGTAACGGCATACGTTTCACGCCTCGCGTGACTCTCAAGTGGAGTCCCGTAGAGCAACTTGTGCTGCGTGCCAATGGGGGACGCGGGCTCAGATACTGCAATCCCTTGCTGGACAACATAGGCGTTCTTTCCACAAACAAGGTCATAGAAGGTGATTATCTTGATCACACACTGGAGGACAGCTGGACCATCGGAGCCAATGCCACCTGGTATCTGCCCTTCGATTCGGATGGAAAGACCTATCTGAGCGCCGACTGGTTCCACAGCGCTTTCCGTGAACAGCTGTTGTATGACAACAGTGGATTGGCAGCCGGTACTGTCCCGTCCATCAGTTTCTACAAACTCAGCAGCCTTGGGGGCGGGTATTCCCGCACGGATAATTTCCAGATTGATTTCTCATCAGAGCCTTTCCGCGGATTCACTTTCACGCTGACAGGCCGCTATACCGATGCACGAGAGACCCACCGGTTTCAGTCCGATGACATCAAACCTATGACAAGCAGATACAAGGCTGTCTTGAATCTTCAGTATGCCACGCGCCTCAACAAATGGATATTTGACTTCACCGCTTCGCTCAACGGCCCCTGCCGTGTATGGGATTTTATGAAAGGATACGCCGGGATGTACACCGACGGCAACACTCCGGTTTATCCCCTGTTGTACGCGCAGGTAACCAAGCGTTTCAAGGGTTTTGACATATATCTGGGCGGGGAGAA
>DCIN01000026.1:1868-2624 GCA_002315815.1 Bacteroidales bacterium UBA1725
AATACAAAAACTCCGAAATACAATCTATTAATTTGATACAGATATGAAAAAGATTATCACCGCCGTTATTGGAACACTCATTCTTGCATCTGTTGCTATGGAAGCGAAGACAGTCAAACCCGTGCTCAAGAAAGTCGTTTACTGCACTGATCTGGACTGTGAGGACTGTGCCAAAAAAATACGCGAGAATGTCTCGTTTGAGAAGGGAGTGAAAGACCTTTCTGTTGATGTTCCGACCAAGATGGTTCAAATACAGTTTGATTCAAACAAGACTGACACTCTTGTCCTGAAGAAGGCAATCAACAAGCTTGGTTATGAAGCTGAAGTTGTTGAGTTCAAGTGAAGTTTTCCGCTTCACAAAATTTCATTATCAGCACAATTTTATTACTTTTGTCATACAAATAGTCAAGTAGTCAAGTAGTGTTCTATGGAAGAAGAAGTAAAGAAACTCAATTTTCTTGAAGAGATTATCGAGGAAGACCTCAAGTCGGGAAAAGTAAAAAGCATACTCACCCGTTTCCCTCCGGAACCCAACGGTTATCTTCATCTCGGTCACGCAAAGTCACTCTGCATCAATTTCGGGCTGGCGATGAAATATGGAGGCAAGACCAATCTCAGATATGACGACACCAATCCCGTCAAGGAAGACACAGAGTATGTGGATGCAATCAAGGAGGATATTAAGTGGCTGGGGTTCAACTGGGAGAAGGAATGTTATGCATCCGACTATTTTGACCAGCTCTATGACTGGGCCGA
>DCIN01000077.1 GCA_002315815.1 Bacteroidales bacterium UBA1725
AGCTGAGCTACCCCGCCATCAATAATTTAGGACTGCAAAGATATATCAAAAATTTGAAACTGCAAACCTTGGCTTTGCAAAGTGAATAGCGAATGTGCCTCCCGTCCCCAGTTTTCTGGCGGCATCAATACTTGCCGGGGTTTTTCTTGAACAGAGCGAAAGGTGTTTTTCGGGCCTTCTTCTGTAATCGTTCCTTTGGCTTTGAATAATCATCCAGATTGTTCTTTAGTGCGTCAAGGTCGGGGAATGTCATTGTAGGACGTTCGTAATCATCGAATATCAAGGTCATTTCTTCTCCGTAAATATTCTTGTCGAAATCAAGTATCATTGTCTCTACGGTCTCTTCGGGGCTGTCGTCATCTGATGGTCGCCTGCCTATATGTGTGAGTGCAGGATGAATCCGGCCGGAAAGCACGGCTCTCGTTCTCCATACGCCTCCGGTCGGAAGACTCTGACCTTTGTAGGTGGCAAGATTGGCGGTGGGCATTCCGTGCAGATGCCCGTGCCCTTTTCCGTGAACCACAATTCCGCTCAGACGTGGTCTTGCTGACCTTGCGAATATTAGATACAACGCGATACCAAAGGCATATACAGCTGTAGTGAATGCCCAGAGTTTCCATCCGGATGCTGCAATTCCGGGAATGTAGCAGGCGAGAAACATCAGTATGACCGCTGCTGGAAGCACCCGTCCTTTTCTCTCTGCACAGATAAGACTGGTACATATCACTGCCATTGTCACTACGTTGATGACGGCTCCCATATTGATGAGTCCTTCCGTCCAATCTTTACGCAGGCACAGCAGAGAGGATACGGATGCCACGGTCAGGAGTGCGGCGTATGGGGTTCCCTGTCGGTTCTCCCTGAAAAGAAACTCCGGCATCAGCCCTTCGTGTGCCAGAGTCTCAAGTGCCATGGCGTTGACTCTCATCAGTGCGTTGATAGTGGTCAGCAGAGCCAGAGATGCGGAAAGTGCTATGACCTTGACCAACCAGGGGAAAGAGTAAAGGCTTCCTTCGTAAACGCAGGCCATCAGAGGGGTCAAACGGCAGGAAGGGTCATTTTTGAGTGTACTCACGGGCAAAGTCCCTACCACTGAAGCTATTACGGCAAGATAGAGAAGCGCGACGAGGCCTATACCCGTAAACAATGCTCCGGGTATGGTCTTGGCCGGATTATCCACTTCGTCCGCCAGAAAGGCAATGACCACGCAACCGCCGTATGCCACGAGGGCCAGAGGAATCGAGCTGATGAATCCGGATGCTCTCCGGCTGCCGGAAACGAAAAAATGCTTGAATCCCGAAATGTCGAATCCTCCCCCAAAAAATGCGGTAAGGCAGAACACCAGAAGGGATGCCGCCATAAGGATGACGAGGATGTTCTGTAGTGCTTTCGAGAGGTGAACACCGCAAAGCAATATGCAAAGTGCTGCAAAACAGGACAGGAGTGCCAGAAGTGTATGATTGTCGAGTCCGGGAAAAGCAGCTTGCAGATAGGGTCCCATACAGATGGCAGAAAAAGCAATTGCGAGGATGTTTGACACTATATATCCCCAGCCGCAGACAAAACCCAAAAAAGAACCGGCTCTTCCTCCTATTTCTCTTTTTGGAAAAATGTAGATTCCTCCCGAATGAGGATGCCTTCGGACCAACCTTACCACTACCGTCCCGTATGCACAGAAAAGCAGGGCTGCTGCAAGCCAGCTGAGTATTGCCGATGCTCCGGCGTATGCTATCGTGAGGCCGGAGATGGAGAAGATTGCACTGCCGATGCATGCTCCGGCTACAAGAGCCACTCCGGAGAACAAGCCAATCTTATGCCCAGCCGATTCCATATTACAATCCTAATCCGTGACAATCACCCTGAAACTGCCGGCCTTTACCGCTTCTTCAAAGGCAAGCTGTGAGTCACGGAAAGGGAAAGTCTTGTGTATCAAATCGCTGACATCCACAAGTGAGGATGCCAGCAGTCTGTTTGCAGTGTAAAAGTCCTGCACTTCGGGGCTGATGCTTCCTATTACGCTTACCTGCCGGTTGTGGATGAACTGCGGACTCACCGCGACAGGCTCATCAGGATGGACAGAAGTGTATTGGATGACTCTTCCAGCCTTTGCGGCCAGTGACACCGCTTCCCGGAACGCATCCGGTTTCGGTACTGTGTTGAATACTACGTCGGCACCACGTCCTGAGGTGAAATTGCGTACTTCAGACAAGATGTCGCAGGCAAAAGGGTTCAGAACTCCGTCCGCTCCGTTTTTCATTGCGAGTTCCCTTCTGGCAGAATCCGGTTCGCTGACCAGAACCCTTGCTCCGCGCAGTTTGGAGAGCATACAGTGCATCTGTCCCATTATTCCGCCTCCGATTACAATGACATCTTCGGCCAGGGCAATGCGTGCGAGATTCACGCTGTGCACCACGCAGGCCAGAGGTTCGGTCAGAGATGCACATTCGTAGGACAGGCTGTCGGGAATAGGAAACAGAGATGACGAATCTGCAATGATACAGTCGCACAGACCTCCCGGTCCCGGGAGAAGCCCTTTTCTCACTGGCTTGTGTCTGGCGTTCTCGCACATATTGCTGTGCCCGCTTCGGCATTGGTGGCATTCTCCACAACTGTAAAGCAGCCTTACCGCCACTCTCTGGCCCACTTTCCATACACTGCTATCCACATCGGGGCCAAGTTGGATTGCCTCTCCTGCAAACTCGTGCCCTCCGATACAGGGGAAAGGCATTTTCACATCTCCTCTGAATATTCGCTGTTCCAGAGTACACAGAGCAGCAGCGTGCATTTTTACGAGCACCTCCTTGCCCGACAATGGTGGCGTATCAAGTTCCATAAACCTGATTTTGCCCATTTCAGTTATGGCTGCAGCAGTAATCTTCATCCGTGTACTATTTCTGAAATCCTGCGGCAAAGTCCTTTGACATCGTTGCTTCTGAAGATGTTGCGTCCCATTATCACACCCGATGCTCCGGCTGATATCGCTGATCTGACATCTGAAAGTATTTCCTCTTCAGTCTTCGCTTTGCTTCCTCCCAGCACCAGCACCGGAACAAAGCAGCCTGACACGACTTCTCGGAAACCCTCTGTTCCGCTGAATTCGGTCTTGATGAAGTCCGCCCCCATTTCCGCTCCCAAACGGCAGGCGAAAGCGAGTTTGTCCACACTGCGCGTATCCACACCCTCCGGTTTCTCAAATCCGAAGGGCAGCATTTCAGCTCCTGCAGCAAGACCTGCTGCGTGAGCGCTTCTTGCAGTCTGGGCAACGTGGGCAAGAGTTGCTGAATTCAGGATACTTCCCGGATATCCCATACAGAGCAGTGCATCCGCTTTGATTCTAAGAGCATCGGAGGCATCATAAAGCAGTTTCAGAGAAGACATAGGCTTGCAGAGGGTGGTTGCACCCCCATCGGCGCGAAGAATGACACCACAGTCACGGAACCTGTCACGGAACCTGAGAATGCATCCGTAGCTGGCAAGGAAAGCGTCCGCTCCTCCTTCCGCGGATTCGTCAATCAGACTGCCGGGATTGGAAAGCTCTGGGGATGGCATTGTGAGAGGGTGATCGAGAGCAATCACGAACGCCCGTCCGTCATTTTTAATAATCTTTTCTGTTCCAGCCATTTATGCCAATGAAAAAATGTACGGGATTGTAGCCTGTGAAAAATGTTCGGACTGTGTCAGGGTCTTATTATCTCAACCTCTCCGCGAAGTCCCAGTTTGATGATTTGGGATGCCCGTCCGGTACCGGATTCGAGCTTGCGTGGAACACAGTAGTCCACCGCCGACTTGATCTCCTCCGAGATGTCATTCCAGCTTTCTGGTGTTGATTCTCCGGAGATATTGGCAGAAGTGGACACCAGAGGCCTTCGCAGCCTTCTTGCAAGTTCTCGGCAGAAATCGGCTCCTTTCAGGTTTCCTTTATCATCTTCAGCCACATAGGGGATGCGTATCCCCACGCTTCCATCCTCAGCAACCACCTCCGGGGCGAGATGCTGTGCTCCGGGATAGATTATCGTCATCGGGGCATCATTCACTTCCACGAGGTCTATGGCAATGGAAGGTATTTCCTTTACGTGCAACGCCACCATATCCAAATCAGACGCAAGCAGAATGAGAGATTTAGCCTCACTTCTGCGTTTAATCCCAAATATTCTGGCTACTGCCTTGCTGTCGGTTGCATCACAACCTATGCCCCAGACAGTGTCGGTAGGGTAGAGAATCACTCCGCCTTCTTTCAGCGTCTTCAGGGCTTGATTAAGTATCTCTTTATTGTCCATATCTATCTGTACGGTATTCAGCTTCTGTATCTACAACAATCTGTATTTACAACAATCTGTATCTACAACAATCTTTTTTTGTCAAACAGCACTCCTGTCAATCTCCAGAAAACGATGAGAAGGAAGCCTGTCAGCATACCTCCCAGATGGGCAAAATGCGCGACTCCTTCGATTGTTCCCGTTACGCCGGTAAGCAGTTCAATGCCGGCGAATATCACCACCATCCATTTGGCGCTCAAACTGACAGGAGGGAAGATAAGGGTCATCCTCGATTGAGGGAACAGCATTGCGTATGCTATGAGTACGCCATATATCGCTCCCGAGGCTCCCACCATCGGTATGTTCTGATCCCCAATCAGTTCGGCTATCAAAAAATGAAGCGCTGCTGCACCAAGACCGCATATAACGTAGAAAACAATGTATTTTCTGGTCCCAAGTATGTTTTCGACTATGCTTCCGAACATCAGAAGCGTATACATATTGAAGAGAATGTGGAAAAAGCCGCTATGCATAAACATATATGTTATGGGCTGCCATACCTTGAACAAGGAGGATTCAGGTGAATAACACGCGAATATTCCCATAATATTGCTCTCCAGCATACGATTATCATACATCTTATCGCATATCAGAGTAGCTGCAAACATTATTATATTGATAATCAATATATTTTTGGTAACTACCGGGACATTTGCCAGGAAACCGTTTCTTCTGTTGCCGTAGTAATATGACATTTTAAATAATCAATTGAATTTACTGTTAAGTTCGTCTGTGCCGATAATACAGACTATCCGTTTGCCTTCGGGAGTGAACTCGGCGTTGTCACAGGCAAACAACGTATCCACAAGGTTCTGTGCCCGGACTCCGGACTCGACTGTTTCGGAGGAGGAAGACTTCATTGCGGCGAATTTCAAGGCCATTTTCTGCGTCATCAGTTCCGGTAGCGACACCCCGTTGTCTTCGGAAAGAATAAGCAGGAGCTCGTCCATCATAGCCCTGACTTCACCTTCCTTGCAGGAAAACCCTTCGGGAACGGCATTGACACGGATGGAATCAGAACCCTCGTGAACAATGTCGAAACCCAGATTATGAAGCAGCGGTCCATTGTTTTCCAGCAGAATCATTTCTGAGACTCCAACTTGGATGGAAACGGGGAACAGTGCAGTCTGACTGACGTGCCCGTTTCCGGAAAGAGCCTTCAGAAATTTTTCGTAGAGAATACGCTCCTGAGCCCTTCTGATGTGGATGACCATAAGACCAGAAGCTACGGGAGTGATGATGAATCTCCCTTGTACGGTCATCGCTCTGAAATCTTGCAACATCCTGTCTTCGAACAGTTTGCCATAATTATCGCTCCTGTCGGTGAATCTTGATGCCGATGATTCGACGAAAAATTCCGCAGCCGGTTGATCAAAAGGGTTGTAACTGTTGTCCACCGCAACCTGTGGACATCCCATATCCCCGCGGTATTCTGCGAAGCTCTTTCCCAACTGGGGCAAATCCGCGGCCGATCCGGCTTCGAAATCTATGCTTGCCTTGAATGAATTCCTGCCCAGAGTTTCCCTTATGCCCGCACAGATTACCTGAAAGATGAGACTGTCATCCTCGAACTTGATTTCGGTCTTTGCCGGGTGAATATTGACATCAACGTTTTCAGGATTTGTCTCGAGGAAAATAAAATATGACGGAATCATACCCTCGACCATCATTTCCTCGTATGCCTTCATCACAGCTTTATGGAAATACGCACTTCTGAAGTATCTTCCGTTAACGAAGAAAAATTGGTTGCCGGCAGTCTTGCGCGCTGCGTCCGGCCGTCCCACGAAGCCATTCATCTTCACCACCGAAGTATCTGTCGCCACATCTACCATATCCTCGGCCACATTGCTGCCGCAAAGGTCAAGTATGCGGAATTTCAGAGATTTGGCTGGCTTAAGGACAAATATCTCCCTCCCGTTGTGAGAAAGTGAAAAACCCGTTTTCGGTCTGGTGACTGCGACACGGGTGAATTCGTCCAGAATGTGTTTGAATTCCACGTTGTCGCTTTTGAGAAACTTCCGTCTTGCAGGTGTGTTGTAGAACAGATTGCGCACTGCGAAACTTGAACCGACAGGAGCCGATACGTTTGATGTCTTCATTGTCCCGTCCGGACAAGTCACGACCTGAGTCGCTGTCTCGTCTTCTGCCCTGCGCGTTTTCAGCGTCACTTCTGCAACTGCAGCTATGCTCGCAAGCGCTTCTCCGCGGAATCCGTAGCTCAGTATGTTCGTCAGGTCCTCAGCTGCGGCTATTTTGGAGGTGGCGTGTCTTTCGAAGCAGACGACTGCGTCCGATGGACTCATTCCGCATCCGTTGTCTATGACCTGAATCAAAGTACGCCCCGCATCCGATATGATTACGCTGACCTGACTTGCTCCTGCATCCACGGCGTTTTCCATTAGTTCCTTCACTACGGATGCAGGACGCTGGACGACTTCGCCGGCAGCTATCATATTGGCTACGCTTGCAGGCAGGACCTTCAGCTTCACAGCAGCGAATAAAATTTGGCGATGAACAGCAGAATCGTGACGATGAGAAGTAGAGAGATTATTCCGATGATGGTCTGGGTCTTGCCGAGATGACCCTTTCGACGTTCAAATTCTCCGTCTCTGAACGCACCTTTGATGTGCGAACCCGGTACATAAGTTCCTGCTGTTTTTTCTTTCTCAAGGGAACCGTCGACGGATCCGAAGCGCCGTTTGAGTTCCTCTTTCTCTGGGTCGAAATATATCGGTTTGTAATTGAACACCCTGTGTTCGTTTTCACCGAAAAAATGGAATATTGCCATAGTTTGTATATCTTCGCAAAAGTAACAAAAAATCTGATAAACTCATTATGGAATACAGAATCGGACACGGCTATGATGTACACGCACTCGCTGAGGGACTCCCTATGTGGCTGGGTGGTGTGAGAATCGGGAGTCCGGTAGGTTTCGTAGCTCATTCCGACGGGGACGTGGCGATACACGCGTTATGTGATGCCCTGCTCGGAGCTCTTGCACTCGGCGACATAGGCAGACACTTCCCGGATTCATCGGAGGAATTCAAAGGTATCGACAGCAGAATTCTTCTTACAAGAGTGATGGAGATGGTCTCCGGACAGGGATGGTCAGTGTCCAATGCCGACATTACGATATCACTCCAGTCGCCGAAACTGTCGGAATACGTTCCGAATATGCGCGGAATTCTGGCAGATGTTATGGGAGTGGATGTCAGTTGCGTGAGTGTCAAGGCCACAACCACTGAGCGTCTGGGTTTCGTAGGCAGGGGAGAGGGATGTGAAGTGACAGCGGTGGTTCTGTTGTACCGTGAATAGATAATAAAAGTTCTTGGCAGAAATAGTGTCAAGTTTTTCGATATTTTTTTGAATTCTATGTAAAATACACTAAATTTGCAGTCTCGGTTATTCCGGGATTGACATTGAGATATGGTGTAATGGTAGCACTACAGATTCTGGCTCTGTCAGTGAGGGTTCGAGTCCTTCTATCTCAACTTAAAGAAAATCCCTTCCAGAGTGTTCTGGAGGGGATTTTTGGTTTTGTTGCCGAGAACCAAGTCATTGTAAAAATCCGTCTTTTTTGCTATTCCCGGGTTAAATGTTATATCAAATGTTAGACTAAAAAATGGCAAAGGGCTACAATTATCATTTCAAACGGGCATCACTTAATAGAGGAAACCAAACAGCCACAAAGGGATTCTTGAACCGGCGCCGACCTCCGTATCATCGACAGCCAGGAAGCTGTCAGGCTCGTCCTTTATCTGCTCAAAGGACTTCCCCGATCCGCCGACCTCGAAAAGGAATCTGCCACTTGCAAAAAAATCCCCTCTCTTGGGATAATGAAGCGTATTGTATGCTCCGACCTGATTGGCGAAAAATGTTTCCCGGATTGTGCCGGTCTCTGTTTTTCCACCCAAAGCATACATTATGTTAGGGTTGCCAAGGAAGATCTTATCTGGGTTAACCAGCTTCTTGTAATTCTTCAGATCTGCTGTGAGCAGGTTCATCACGCCTGCCCTGTCAAGGGCATACAGCATCTTCAGGCAGGAGTCCCGTGTAGTACCAAGGGATTCGCACAGGCGGTTCACGTTCGGAACGAACGGAAGGCTTTCGGCCGTGATCATAAGCAGCCTTTCGGCTTTTTGGACTGTTTCGAAGGTAACGAGCTCCACTGCCGGAAGATCACTCTCCAGAGTCTGAGTGACAGCTTCCGACAGCCTTATATGAAAGT
>DCIN01000045.1 GCA_002315815.1 Bacteroidales bacterium UBA1725
CAGATGGTGACCAACTGGTCATTCACACTTGTCTATTTCTGGATGCTTTCCTGTCTGGGACTTACCGTCATACGGGTCTGCATCCCATTGAAGATTAAGCGAATACCTTTCCTCCTCAATCACCTTGGACTGTTTATCGCGCTTCTTTGCGGAGTGCTCGGCTCGGCCGACCTGCAGAAGCTTCAGATGACCGCCCAGAAGGGTGGACCGGAATGGAGAGCGGTGGATAGTGACGGTAATGTGCACGAGTTGCCGATTGCAATCGAACTGAAGAACTTCACCATTGACGAATATCCTCCGAAGGTTCTTTTTGCAAGCAACGAGACGGGAGAGGTTGTTGAAAGCGACAAATGGAGCATTGAAGTGCTGAAAGTGCTGGATGATTCAGCCCCTGTTTTCCTTGAGAATGACACTCGTTACAATGAGTATTACTCCGAGGGGGCCTGCTCTTCCGCTCTTGTAAGAGCTTCCTCAAATGATGGCAGTACCGTCGAGGGCTGGGTTTCCAGCGGCAGTTTCGCATTTCCTGTTAAGGCACTCACGCTGGATGATAACATCAGCGCAGTAATGCCTCCTAGGGAGCCGCAGCGCTATCTATCAATCGTTGATATCTACACCAAAAGCGGAAAGCATTTCGCAGACTCAATTCAAGTCAATTCTCCATGCAGAGTTGACGGATGGAAAATCTATCAGTTGAGCTATGACAAACAGCGCGGGAAATGGTCGCAATACTCCGTGTTTGAGATTGTGCGGGATAGCTGGCTTCCGGCCGTATATGTTGGAATCTGGATGCTGATAGCCGGGGCCGTATGCATGTTTGTCCAATTCGGACGCAGAAAGGAGGAAAAGAGATGAGCTGGTCACTGTTCCCATTTTTTGCAGTCACTGCAATAGTTTTGTGGCTGCTCTGTGCAGCTGCTTCTTGGAAGAATCGCAAGGGATTGGTCTATTTCTTCTCCATTGCGGGACTCGCAGTATTCGGTGCGTTTATCCTCGGTATGTGGATATCTCTTGGCAGACCTCCTATGAGGACGATGGGAGAGACACGACTTTGGTACACATTCTTCATATCCCTTGCCGGAATCATAGTCTATTCAAGATGGGACTACAAGTGGATTACCACATTCAGTTTCGTAATGTCCCTTGTATTCACCTGCGTCAACCTGTTTAAGCCTGAAATTCACAGCACGACACTTATGCCGGCTCTCCAGAGTCCCTGGTTTGCTCCCCACGTGACAGTATATATGTTTGCATACGCCCTTTTCGGTGCTGCTGCAATGATGGCTATCTATCTGCTCTGGATAAAAAGAGGAAGCATCACTTTCAGAGAGATGTCTCTCTGTGATGATCTTGTTGGGGTTGGACTGGCATTTATGACGATTGGAATGCTGTTCGGAGCCATATGGGCAGAGCAGGCTTGGGGACACTACTGGGCCTGGGACCCCAAGGAGACTTGGGCGGCAGCAACCTGGTTTTCATTCCTCTGCTACCTCCATATAAGGCGCGGTATGGCGGATGGCGACACACGCAAGACCAGAACTGCGCTGGTAATTCTATTAATATCATTCGTTTTCCTCCAGATGTGCTGGTGGGGCATCAATTATCTGCCTTCGGCACAGGGAGTAAGCATACACACTTATAATTCCTGATTATTATGAAACAGAATTTTTGCATAATGGTGCTGTCTTTGGCACTTTTGTTCCCTTCGTCTCTTGTAGCGCAGGACAATCAGTTCTACATTGACGGGCAGGTTCGTGCCCGCGGAGAGTTGCGTGCCAGTTCAACCGACGACAAGCCCAGCTACGGATCTTTCATCAATGAACGTGCACGTATCGGCTTGGGATATGGCAACAAATGGCTTACCCTCAAATTCTCTGGACAGCACTGCGGTGTATGGGGCCAAAATCCTCAGAATCCCGTCAACACAGGAAATTTCAACATCAATGAAGCCTGGGCAAACATTAAGATTGGTTCAAATTTCTACACCCAGCTTGGACGGCAGGCTTTGCTATATGATGATGAGCGTATCCTCGGAGGTCTTGACTGGCACATCGCAGGACGGTCACACGATTTGATCAAGTTCGGATTTATTTCTGACAACAAGCAACACCAGCTTGATCTGGTTCTTGCATATAATCAGAACAGCATGAAGCAGTCAGGAGGTAATTATTTCGCTCCAGGGGGACAGCCATACAAGACAATGCAGACCTTATGGTACCATCTTGGAGCCAAGGAGAATCCTTTCGGGATGTCTCTTTTGTTTATGAATCTTGGATTTGAAAATGGAACAGAGCAAGACCCTTCCAGCAGATATATGCAGACTATGGGTACCTACCTCACCTTCAAGCCCGGGAACCTATCCCTTGAAGGAACTTTCTATTTCCAGACGGCACAGTACGACAAATACAATACCACTGCATGGATGGCAGCCTTGAAAGCATCATACAAATTCAGCCCACTCTTTAATGGTGCTCTCGGTCTTGACTGGCTCTCAGGTAATCAGTTGGATCAGACAAAAGCAGGTTTCAATCCTCTGTATGGAACTCATCACAAGTTTTATGGACTCATTGACTACTACTATGTCAACACTACACCTGTGTTCGGTTTGATTGATCCATACGTCAACGGCACATTCAATATCAGCAAATCATTCAATGTCCTGATGGCATACCATGCATTCTTCAATGACACCGACGGTGGACTTCTTGGGGGAACCATCAAGGCCAAAAGCTATGCCGCTTCCGAAGTGGACATTCAGTTGACTTGGAAGATCAAGAATGATATCACCTTGATGGGAGGCTGGTCAGGTATTTTCCGCAGCGAAAACAACCCGTCAACAGTATGCAAGAACCAGAATTGGTGTTGGCTGCAGATTAACGTCAACCCGAGAATGTTCTTTACAAAGTGGTAGGCATCCTAACCAGTTTCCAATTAATTACAAGAAGAATGTAGCCATATGAAAAAGATTATTTTACCACTCATTCTTCTTGTAATTACTTTCAGAGTAGTTTATTCGCAGCCAAGCAATGGAAATTCTCATCATTGCGATGGTGGTATGATGCTTCATACAGGATTTCTGTCCGGAAACATTGAACCCCTCGGATATAAGGCTTCTGGTATGCCTTTCGGTGTCGGCGGTGTGGCCAGATATCATCTGGGCAAGCATTGGCGGATAGGAGCAGAAGGATATGTGTCTACACTCCGTCAAATGGGCAATGGAAGTTATGTCAGATACGGATGGGGAGGCCTTCTGGGGGACTTTTATTGGACGCTTGGGAAGTTTATGCCTTATGCCGGGCTGACTTTGGGAGGAGGGGCTACCACTGATTTCCTTATTATGAAAGAATCGGAAAAGGAATGGACACCGGTACAGG
>DCIN01000060.1:0-3339 GCA_002315815.1 Bacteroidales bacterium UBA1725
ACGTCATGCGCCGCATCCAGATACGAGAGACTATCCGCACTCACTTCGAACGTGAGCGTGCCCTCTTTTTCAAGGGCATCAAGGTCCTCAGCCTCTTCTTCATTGACCATGTTGAGAACTACCGAACCTATGGCCCGGAAGGCACAGGTAAGGGCAAGTTCGCTCAGATGTTTGAGGAAGAGTATGCTCAGGTCATGGCTGAAATGGGACCTCAGTTCGGAGAAGAGCCATATCTCGACTACCTTTATAAATGGTCTGCAGATAAGGTGCATAACGGCTATTTCTCAAGAGACAAGAAAGGCAATTTCATCAACTCCACAATAGGCCGTGGCGAATCAGGCAGCAGCGATGAAAGTGCATACGACCTCATTATGAAGGATAAGGAGCGTCTCCTCAGTTTCGAGGAATCTACTCGCTTCATATTCTCCCATTCTGCTCTTAAAGAAGGTTGGGACAACCCTAATGTCTTCCAGATCTGTACACTCAAAGACAGCGACAACCAGACTAACAAACGCCAGGAAGTCGGCCGTGGTATGCGTCTCTGTGTCAATAAGAACGGAGAACGCCAAGATGCCGATGTTCTCGGATCAGATGTATTCAACACCAACATACTCACCGTCATAGCCAGCGAGAGTTACGACCGGTTCGCAAAGCAGCTTCAGACCGAGATTGCCGATGTCGTAGGAGACCGTCCTGTAAAGGTTACGCTCCAGATGTTCATCGACCTCGTTGCCACTACTGATGACGGATGCGATGTGAAGATATCTAACGACAAGGCCATCGAAATCCAAGAAGAACTCGTCTCAAACGGCTACGTCAAGAAAGGTGAACTCACCGAGAAATACTTCAACGACAAACGAGACGGCACGCTTGATCTTGGCGATGTCAATGACCTCAAGGGATTCATCGTCGGTCAGCTTGACACTGTCTTCAATCCTTCTGCTATCAAACCTGAGAATGCCCGTAAGACAAAGGAGGCGACATTCCAGGAAGAGATGTACAAGAAGAAGGAGTTTCAGAATCTTTGGAGGCGCATCAACGCAAAGACCTACTACAAGGTCGATTTCGAATCCAAAGAACTTATCCGGAAGGCTATCGAAGCCATCGACAAGCATCTCAGTGTAACCGAGATTCGAATCATAGTTGAAGGCGGCCACATGGATTCCATCAGAGACAAGGAATCCCTCCAGGCAGGAACAGCTATGACTGCCGGAAAAACTCGCACCATCCGTGTAAAGGAGGCTGTCGGCAGCAATGTCAAATATGATCTTGTCGGCAAACTCGTAGAAGCCACAGGACTTACCCGCAAGACTATTGTGGCCATCCTCACCGGAATCAGCCCGAAGACCTTCAGCCAGTTCCAGCTCAACCCGGAGGAATTCATCATCCGTGCAGGCAACATCATCAATGACGAAAAGGCGATGGCCGTCATCCAGAAAATAGCATACGAGAAAACCTCCAACACCTACGATGTTGATATTTTCACGGAAACAACCCTTCGTGGTAAACTAGGAGTCAACGCCATTGCAAGTGCAAAATCTCTCTACGACCTTATAGTAGTTGACAGTGCCGGAGTGGAAAAGAATTTCGCAGAATCCCTTGAGAAAGAAGACGATGTGGTCGTTTACACCAAACTCCCTCGTGGATTCTACATAAATACTCCTATGGGGCACTACAACCCAGACTGGGCTGTTGCCTTCCGTGAAGGAAGCGTCAAGCACATCTACTTCGTAGCCGAGACAAAAGGTAACGAATGGCAGCGCTCACAGCTCCGCGGAGCAGAAGACTGCAAACTCGAATGCGCCGCCCGCCACTTCGAAGCCATCAGCCAGTCCGACAATGTCATTTACGGCGTGGCCCGTGACTACAAGACCCTCTATGACAAAGTAATGAAGTAGCAAATATCAAATCCCGCACTCATTTTATTTGCGGCCCGCCTATTTTGATCAACATCTTCAAAGAAAAGCCAGATAACTTCTGAGATAATAATTTTAAGAAAAGTTTTAATTATTACGCAATAGTACTAACTATGATTACGCTTGAAGAACTTATTAATCTGAGTTTTGTAATGTTCCCCTTTATTTAGACAGGAGTAAGTCCTTCTTAAGTCAAGTTTGTGTCTAATGCAGAGCCTTCCGAAGGTCGAGCTCTGCATATAGAACGCTCATTCATGGCACTAAGGTAGTTATTCATTTCATTACTTCCAAACATCCCTTTTTTGATTCAGGCCGCGGCAGCGGCGAACACGACGCCGGGCACCTGATGAGCGATCCCGCAATTCCGCGACGCAGCGCGTTCACGTTTGTCTCTGGGTTCAAGTACACATATTCGCGCTTTATGGTACGCCAGAAACGTTCAATCCAGACATTGTCCAGGCATCTGGCCCTGCCGTCCATACTGATGCGTATACCGTACTTGTCACAGGCACGATGCCACTCCTCGCAGGTGTACTGCACGCTCTGGTCCGAGTTGATTATTTCTGGTACAAAATATTGGGCAACCGCTTTGTCAAGAACTTCTATGGCGTTTACCGCGTCAAGCGAGTTGTACAGCCCCCAGCCGACTATGTAACGGCTGTAGACATCAATAATGGCATACAGATACATAAAGACATTTTCCATAGGTATATATGAGATGTCTGTACTCCAAACTTGATTCCGTCGCATTATCCGTACTCCTCTCAGAAGATATGGCATACGGTACTTGATCCAACCTCCCTTACTCAAGCTTTTGAGCGGGTATACCGCCCTCAGCCCCATCAAGGCCATCAGACGACGCACAAGCTTCCTGCCGACGTGATATCCCTCCCCCTTGAGGTAATCGACCATCTGCCGAACTCCCATTGCAGGGCATTGGTCGTATTGCTTATCCATAAGTTCCATCATTTTCAAATTGTTCTGCTTCTCTCCCTCCTTGCGCTTATAGTAACTGGTGCTTCTGGCTATACCCAGCAGCTTACACTGACGGGCTTTACTCGGATATCTATGTCTCTTACCATCTCTGCCGACAACCTCTCTCGTTGGGGATATCATTTTCTCTCGGGTATAGGCATCCCCAACTGCTTGTATACCCGTTTGCAAAAATCCACGTCCATCTCCAGCTCACCGATCTTCCTGTGGAGAGCATCACGCTCCTTGTCGAAATCGCCGGCATCCGACTTCGCCCCGAATGCCGCACTGGCATTCTCCACAAGTTCTTTCTTCCATCTGGAAATCATCTCGGGGGATATCTCATACTTTTTTGCCAACTCACCCTTTGTTGACGATTCTTTCAGAGACTCAATGGCAACCTTGGCCTTGAACTCCGGGGTGAACTTTCTTCGTGTTGTCTTTCCCATTT
>DCIN01000060.1:3390-44696 GCA_002315815.1 Bacteroidales bacterium UBA1725
TCACTGTCCGAAATTTGGGGTACATTATACTACAGTAAACCGTATCTATCTCCGAACTTTATTGCCAGCTGCTGTGAGATAATACCCCAATTCAGGATAGGCATCTTCCATTTCTTGCGGACGTTGCCTTTGTTCTTCGTGACTTATAGCGCAAAATGTCATTAAAACTCTGATAATCAGTGTATTAATCTGACATAATAATACTATTTATTGAAGGGGCTTCTCTTTATTTCGGCAATCTTGTCTTTGTCTTTATGAGGAATAATGGTTAAATTGCGCGTTGCCCGCTTCGCAAGGAGGCCGTCTGCGAAGAATAAAGTTTGCAATTATATTTTCAACTTATGAAGAAATCATTATTCCTGTTTGTACTTGCCCTTTGTTTCCAGTCCTTTGCTATGGCTTCTTCGTCGGACAGCATCCAGATTCCATCAGACAAGGCCAGCGTTATGACTCTGAACGGAGAGTGGTTTTTCCGTTTCATTGACGGTAATGACTGGAGCGGTTTTTCAGCCTTCTTCAATAAAGGGTATGACTGCTCTTCCTGGGACAGGATTGAAGTCCCCGGCTGCTGGGATGCCATAGGGTATCTTCCTGCGGAATATGCCCATCCGAAGGATGTCAACGGCTTGTACAAGACAAGTTTCTCCGTCCCTCGTGCCTGGAAGGGAAAAGAGGTTTTCCTTAATTTCGACGGTGTTCTGCGAGCCTATGATTTATGGGTTAACGGAGAATATGTCGGGAATTGGGAACTTGCCAACAACAGCTGCCAGTTCAATGTGACCCCTTTCGTCAAGGCGGGGAAGAATGAACTGTCAATGAGAGTCTATACGAGGTATAAAGGGTATGAATTCGACGGGAATGATGACTGGGGCCAGGTTGGCATTCACCGTGACATAACACTTTTTGCAGTTCCAAAAACCCACGTCAAGGACCTTCGCATAGTTACCAGAGTGGCTCCGAACGATGATGCCGAAGTCCGGCTTGACATTAAAATGAATATCATCAAGAATGTACTGAATGTCATCAAAGGTGGAAGGACTGTCATCAAGGGTAAAATTGTCTCTCCCGATATGAATCTGGTGGATACTTTCGAATATAAAGTTGCAGGAGAGACAGTAAGTCACGTATGGAATGCATCATCTCCTCATCTATGGACAGCCGAAACCCCATCCCTCTATACTCTCTACTATTCAGTATGGCAAAATGGAAAACTGATTGAGTCCTTCTCCAGGAAGTTTGGAATCAGAGAAATACGCGTGGAAGGAAGCAAACTTCTGCTTAATAACAGGCTGTTCAAGCTGCGCGGAGTCAATATTCACGCAACGGATCCGCAGAAGGGCAAGGTAATCAGCAACAATCTCAATCTCAAGGATATGAAGCTGATGAAAGAAGCCAATGTGAATTTCATCCGCACCTCCCACTATCCCAGAGAACCGAGATTTTATGACCTTTGTGATTCCCTTGGCTTCTATGTAATGGACGAGGTCCCATTCGGGTATGGAGACGAACATCTCAATGACACCACATATCAGGACAATCTCATTCTTCGTGCCCGGGCTACCGTGGCAAGGGATAAGAACCATCCCTGTGTGATTGTATGGAGCATAGGCAACGAGAACAATCTCACCCCCATCTGCCAAGTGACAGGAAAATATGTCCAGCAGATGGATCCTACCAGACCGATATGCTATCCTATGATTGGAAGTTATTTCAACAGGTTCAATTTTGATCTGCCTGATTTTCTCGATATTTATGCTCCTCACTATCCAAGTGCCGGTACTCTGCGTGATTATGCACGTCGCAGCAGCAAGCCCGTCATTGCCACAGAATATTGTCACACACTCGGACAGGCTCTTGAGGATCACCACTCAATGTGGGAAGTGATGCAGGCCAATGACAATCTTGCGGGAGGAGCAATCTGGGAATGGGTTGATCAGGGAATGCCGGACCGCGAAAGTGTGTGGCCCGGGAAATATGCCTGGACAGACAGGGTTTGGCTGAGTGAGACGAAGGCAATCAAGATGGAAGGCAATCAGGGTACTGACGGACTTCTATATCCGACCAGAGATCCTCTTCCGAATTATTACAACATCCGTAAGAACTATGCTCAGGCTTATGTTCTGACAGACAAGATCAAGGCAGACGCAACGCACACAAATCTTTCAGTCGAACTGGAGAACAGATATGATTTCGTCGATCTGAAAGACCGGGTCGAGTGCTGTTGGCAAATCAAGACAGCTGACGGAAAAGTTCTTGACTCGGGCAAAGTGTCACCTGCCTGCGAACCCCATCAGAGATGCACTCTGGAAATAGACGCGAAAGCGTCACTGTCTTATCTCGACGAGACTGTCTGCATTCTTGATCTCCGTTTCACAGACAAGACAAACGGACTTGCAGTGAATGAAAAGAGCTTCATTCTGAACAGCGACGAGCAGTATTCTTCCATAGTGGCTTCGCTTGAGAAAGACATCGATTCCGAAAATAGTTTTTTATCCTTCATAATAAGAGACGACCTCTGGAGGAGCGGCCGCAAACCCTCAATCGCGGAGGATCTTATTCTCACAAAGCGCGGAGGCTCCTATGTCACAAATTACATTATGGAAGGCGGCCGCACCCGCAGTGGGGATTATTGTTTCTCAAACAACGAAATCAGTTTTTGCGGCACACTGAACCGGACAAAGGATGGAAGTGCCGTAGTTTATGAATTTGATATGAGTCCCCAGACCGATGGAAAACTCCTTACCGAAGCAGGATTCTCCCTCCTTCTTTACAGTGGTCTGAACTGCTTCCAGTGGCTTGGTCGGGGACCATATACTTCATACCCCGGCAAGGATGATGCGAATGCCGTCGGCGTACACGCACTCAAGGCTGGAGACCTCTATTTTGAAGGCAACAAGACAGGTGTGGATGCTCTCCTGTGTACGGATGAGAGGGGTAATGGTCTCCTTTTCCTGTCAGATGTCCACAACGTTAATTTTGAGGAGACAGATCAGGGCATTGTTGTCTCCTTCAATCCTGTTGTGTCAGGAATGGGCAGGAAAGGACAGGTGACAATGTTTCCGCAATACTCACGCAAAGGAATGAGCATCTCCGGCGAAGTGAGGGTGATACCGGTGAAGGCGGGGAAATGGAGCCGTTCGATGAGAAAGACTTTCAGGGACCCTTCCACCATCCAGGTGTATTCTCCGTTCATTTCCGTTTATGACACTTATCTCCGCAAACTTGAAGACATTGATTCCGTTCCGAGCACATCCATATCTTTTATCAATCAATAGTATGCACTGTTTAAGAATCGCAGTCTGTTTTATAGCCGTCACATTGTCAGCTTTTGCTTATGCACAGACTTCTTCCCGTAATGCCGACGGGACACCCAAGATGACAAACAATCAGGTGAATTCGCCATTGGGCGTAGGTAAGGGTATTTTTCCGGGGAGGGTTGTATGGATTCACAATCCCGGTGTCGCCAACTGGGACGGTGAGACTGGCAGCTGGTATGAACCGAGGTGGAATAATCAGGTCAAGGCTGATGAGATGATACGGCAGGCCATTGTCTCACTCAGCGGAAAGAAGAATGCACGACAGGCTTGGAATGCCCTGTTCAAGTATTTCAACAGCACTCACAACAGGGGCAATCTCGGGTATAAGGCGGGTGAGAAGATAGCCATCAAGCTCAATATGAACAATTCTTTCGGTTATGCCGACAACGAGCAGCTCAACAGTTCTCCGTACGTGACCCTGGCTTTGCTTCGCAGTATGATAAACGATGGGGGAGTAAGGCCGGAGGACATTACTGTATGCGAGCCCAGCCGCTATCTTACCGATCAGTTGTATAACTTGTGCCACGGCGAATTCCCAGATGTTCATTTTGTGGATAATGTCGGAGAACAGGGACGCACCAAATGTGAGTTCTATGACAATGCTATCCCTTTCACTGCCGGCAAGGGGGAGAAACAGAAAGGTTTGGCGAAATGTATAGTTGACGCGGATTACGTAATCAACAGCGCCCTTCTCAAGATTCATACAGGCCCGGGTGTAACGCTGACGGGCAAGAATTGGTATGGTGCCACGTCATTGGACAAGGAGTGGCGGAAAAATTCGCATAATGCTGTAAGTCAGGACAAACGTAACGGGGTTCCCAAGTACAGTTCTTTTGTTGATTTTATCGGCCACAAGGACCTTGGAGGAAAATGTATGCTGTATCTCATTGATGGAACATACGGTTCACGTGACGTGAACGGCAAGCCTGATCCCAAATGGCAGAAGGCTCCTTTCAATGGAGATTGGGCCTGTTCAATCCTTATGTCTCAGGATCCGCTTGCGGGTGATTCCGTAGGTCTGGATCTTCTGGTATACGAATGGCCGGAAGTGGCCAGTCTTCCTTTCTGTGATCTGTATCTGGTTGAGGCGGCCTCCATTCCAAATCCTCCCAGCGGCACTGTGTATGATCCCGAGGATGACGGAAAACCTCTCAAGGAGCCACTGGGCCTTACCGAACATTGGAACAAGGATAAGGACTATAGTGCCATTGACTTGATTTACAAAAAATTATAGTTTTTTCTAGAAATTCCTCTTTTGTTTTGAAGATATCTGTTTTATGAAAATCACTGCTGTCATTACAACTATTGTTTGCTGCTTGGCGGTTTCCGGCTATGTCTATGCCTATGCCGGTGACGGTTCCAATCTGTGGCTTCCCGGGCCGGAAAAAGGTAATGCTTCAGTTCTTTTGTCCGCAAAGAGTACTCCTACTACCGACATTGCGGTGCGTGAACTCAGCGATTATTGGAACGGGGGGAAGGTCCTTCTTGAGATTAAGAAGGACAAAGAATCCAAACGGGATTCATATCGTATCAACAAGTCAGATGGGACCACCACCATCACAGCCCCTTCTGACATAGGTCTTCTTTACGGAACGTACAGGCTGCTGCAGATGCAGCAGATGGGTCGAACCTCCGGGGATATCGCTATTTCTGAAAGCCCATTCCACGATATACGCCTCCTGAATCATTGGGATAATCTGGACGGTAACAGCGAACGTGGTTATGCCGGCAGGAGCATATTCTGGAATGTCAGGGGCTTCCCTGATGCAATAGGGGAGAATGATATGGCAGGGATTGCCAACAGTCCATTGAACAGCGAGAAATATGCACGAGCCAACGCCTCGTTGGGAATCAACGGGACGGTGCTCAACAACGTAAACGCTTCGCCCAAGATGCTTTGTACAGAGGTTCTGGAGATGGCTGCCAAATACGCTGACGTTCTCCGACCTTACGGAATCAGAGTGTATCTTGCGGTGAATTTCTCGAGTCCTGTAGTCGTTGGCGGTCTGAAAACAGCCGATCCTATGGACAAGGAAGTTCAAAAATGGTGGAAGGCCAAGGCCCGGGAAATATATGACCTCATCCCCGATTTCGGCGGATTTCTGGTCAAGGCCAACAGCGAAGGGCAGCCTGGTCCTATGGACTATGGCCGCACGCACGCGGACGGTGCCAATCTTCTGGCCGGAGCCATACGTCCATACGGGGGCATTGTGATGTGGAGAGCGTTCATCAACAATCCCACTGATCCCGACAGGGCGAAGCAGGCACGAATCGAATTCGAGCATCTTGACGGTCAGTTTCTCGACAATGTGATTATTCAGGTGAAGAACGGTCCCATCGACTTCCAGCCCCGTGAACCGTTCAATGCATTGTTCGGAGCTCTTAATCATACGGCAGAAATGCCTGAGCTCCAGATAACCCAGGAATATCTCGGACAGGCGAATCACCTCGCTTACCTGGGGACAATGTGGGAGGAGTTCTTTGATGAAGTCCGTCAGTATGCCGATTATACAAGGCATCAGCTCTCCGGGCGCTACAATGCCATAGCAGGCGTCGCAAACACAGGCACGGATGCCGATTGGACAGGCCATCCACTGGCACAGTCAAATTGGTATGCCTACGGACGTCTTGCCTGGAATCCGAATCTCGATGCCGAAACGATTGCTGATGAATGGACAAGCCTCACTTTCCCCGAGTTGAACGAGTCCCAGCACTCCACACTCGTGTCAATGCTTATGCGCAGCCGTGAAGCAGTTGTGGATTACGAAATGCCCATAGGACTGACGCACCAGTTCGGGGATTCACATTATGCGCCGGGTCCCTGGGACAACCGTCCGATACGCCGGGACTGGTTGCCGGTCTTTTACAATCAGGCTGACGCCGACGGTATCGGGTTTGATCGCACCAAAGCTACCGGAACGGACAATACTTCACAGTATCATCCGGATTTCGGGAACGTTATGGAGGATATCAGCAGTTGCCCCGATAAATATCTTTTGTGGTTCCACCACGTGTCCTGGAGCCATCGCTGCCAATCTGGGCGTACAGTGTGGGAGGAACTCTGTTATCACTACCAGAATGGTCTGAACGAGGCCAGAGATTTGCAACGTCAGTGGAACAGCCTTGAAGGGGCTGTCGATACCGATATTTTCCACGATGTCAAGATTCGTCTGATGACTCAGACACGTGACGCGCAGTGGTGGAAGGACGGTTCCGTCCTCTATTTCCAGTCGCTGAATGGTATGCCGTTTCCTGATTTTCTGGAACCTCCGGTGCATACTCTGGAGGAGTGCAAGAACAGCAATCTGAACGTAGGCCTATACAGAAGCCCCGGTCACGAAGAACTGAACCGGGTGAGGTGAATCACCCGGCAGTAATCACTTCATCCGTTCAAGCCATTTTGCAAGTTCGGATGTCCACTGTTCCTTGTATGCAAAACTGTCCTTGAAGCCCCAGCCGTGGCCTCCATCAGCGTAGATGTGGAGGCTGGAAGGCACGTTGGATTTCTTGAGCGCCGCCATATAGTCCAGACTGTGTGTGACGCTTATCATATCGTCCTGTGAACACAGTATGAATGCTTTCGGGGTACTTGGACCGACTTTGCTGATAATAGGTCCGCTGTCCCCCGTCATTGAAAGGGCCCCGTAGAACAAAATCTGGAACGCTGGCCTCTGAATCTCATTCTCGTATTCAGTGCAAAGTCTGGCGATGAGATGTCCTCCTGCCGAATTGCCCTGAACTCCGATCTTCGAGACATCAACATCCCATTCTGCTGCGTGATCGTGCATTATGACCATTGCCTGCCGCAAGTCGTTCAGCGGAGCATCATAGTGTTTGTTGGGCATACGGTACTTGAGTACGGCCAGAGTGATTCCCCTGTCATTGTACCATTTGGCCATCGACGACGATTCCGTTTCGAATGAGAGGTGAGTGTAACCGCCTCCAGGACAAGCTATCACTGCCATTCCATTGGGATGCGCCGCCGGATATACCGTAAGAGTCGGTTTTGTTACGTTTGTGATGCGGAAGTTGGCGTTGCGGTATTCGTCACCTGAGAGTCCGGTATCGTCGGGGGCACCGTCAGGCCATATCTCTATGACTGTTGTGCGCACGGGATTCCATCCCTTGAGTATGTAGGCCGGGTCGGAATAGTTCTTTATCACAAGAGCGTCACGTTTTGCATCCAGTCTGCGGGACACGGGATTGCGTCCGGAGAAATCGACAACTTCTCCACTGTCGGCGTCACGCGTGTTGAACTCCCAGGCGTGTGAGGTCACTGCGAAATCGCTCCATCCTGCCGGGCTTACGTTTCTGGTCGTGCAGTTGATCAGCACGAATTCGGCGTCGGGGTAATTGCGGCTTCTTCCGAATTCCAGTGGACGGGTTCCTGTACCCTCGAAATGACATTCCACGAATACGTCACCGTGGTCGGGGGAGAAATTCCGTACCCAGCTGCAGGCGCCGCCGGAATTACGTATGGTGCAATGGTAGGCAAAGAGGCTGCCTCGTCCCAATATGGAGTCGAGTCCTCCGTCAAGGACGCAATCCTCCATATACACAGTGCCGTTGGATTGAAGGGCATCTCCTCCGCCTATGATGTGTACACGGTAGAGTCCCACTCTTTCTCCGCAGATCAGAAGTCCTTCCGCCTGCCCCTTGGGACAAGTTTCGAAAGTGATGTCCTCAAGATTGATGTCGCTGCAGTTGTCGAACGAGCAGGCGGCGCGGCGAGATGGGAAAGTTCCGCGTTTCTCGTTGGTCTTTATGTTCATAGGGTGGGGGTTGAAGACCTCGTCATTCTCGTAATGAATTCTGGTTTTGTCAATTCCGGCACCTTTGACGGTAATGTTCCGTTTGTTTCTGCAGTATACAATCTCTTCGTAATCACCTTCGGCGACCGTGATGAGTGTGGCTTTTTCCGAGAAGTCGGGCACATAGTCCAGGGCACCTTGAAGCGTGTTGAAATCTCCTGTGCCGTCCGCTCTGACATTGAGTTGGGACAGGTCGGTGGGGCCGGACCGTTTGGTGGAGAATTTCCAGCTTCCGTTCTTGATTCCGGCGAACTTGCCGCAGACAATCGCTCCACGGTCAATTGTGACCGAATACTCGTGACCGTATTCAAGAATATTGTTGTGAAGATATATGGTCGCTGTGTTGCCCCGCACGATTATCGGATGGAAATGAAAGCCGTCTGTGAACCCTCCGATAATATTGAGCTGATACTGAACAGTGTCCGGAACGGCTCCTCCTGAGGGAGTGCCGGCTGCGGTGTCCCTGTTGGTTGCCATCTTCTCTCTCGAATAATCGTAGGGAGTTTTGATATAGTCGCAGTCCGGACCATAGAAACGGCCTCTGGTCGGCCCTGCCGGAATGCTGAGGTCAAGTTCATCTACAAGGCTGCCGTCAGCAACGTCATAGACGCGGATGAATCCCTTGTTACCTACTGTAGGAACGCTGTCGAAAGTAATTGAGAGATGTGTGTCGGGGTTGACCCTAGACGCCCCGTCGGCCGGGAAGAATAATGTGCCTGCGGGGGCGGAGGCCAGAAGCGGGAGTGCCGCGAGAAAAAGATTCAGTATCATTATCGTTGTGGTATTACATATTATAAGGTGACTGCAAGCCTTGCAGCAGTGCAGTCACCCTTGTGTCCTGACAAAACGGGGCAATTATCTGGTGGGACGGGGACCGCCCTGTCCGGGACCACGCTGTCCGGGGCCACCCTGTCCGGGACCGCCCTGTCCACCGGGGCCGCCCATTCCGCTCATCATACGGTTCATCATCTCCTCGTACTGCTTGTACTGATCTTCAGTGAGGATTTTCTTGATTTCTGCGTTCTGGGCCTCTCTTCTCTTGGCCATAGCGGAGAAATCGGGCTGTCCGCCCTGCTGAAAAGATTTCATCATCTCTTCGTTCTCAGCTTTGAAGATAGCGGTGAGCTTTGTGCACTGGTCATCGGAGAGCTTAAACTGTTCCTTCATTCCGTCCACGCGCATCTTAACCATTTGCTCGGGGTCCATCTGGCCGAAACCACCCTGAGGCTGGGCATTGGCTGCATTTGCGCCGATAAGAAGCGCAAAGCAGGCTACGATAATTTTGGTGATTTTCATAATGAAATGATTTTGTTTTTTACAAATATATGATAATTTCGCAAAAAGTATGCCTTTTTGAGAAAGTGAATCTCAAAAAAAATAATAATGTAAAAATGTTTAAAATGAAAAAATTAACTGTATTCGCCGTAGCTGCGTTGTCCTGTTGCACCCTGTTCTGTGTATCCTGTTCCAGGACGGACAGCAACTGGAAAGAGATGGAAACCGTGCTGAAAAGAATAGTCCCGCCTACATTCGCGGACAAGGATTATGTCATTACCGATTATTATAACGGCAGTGACAGTCTCTATACCGCAGCCATCCAGGCCGCCGTATCTGAGTGCAGCGGCAACGGTGGCGGACGTGTCATCGTTCCGTCCGGGGAGTGGAAGACGGCCCCGATACGGCTGTTGTCCGGAGTCAATCTCCATTTGGAAGACGGTGCCAGACTCCTTTTCACTACGGATGTCAATCTCTTTGACATAGTGCACACTCATTGGGAGGGTATTGACTGCTACAACGTCCAGCCTCTGATTTATGCCGAGGACTGCGAGAACATAGCCGTTACCGGAAAGGGTTTCATCGATGGACAGGCAAGCCGGGACAATTGGTTCGGACCCCTGACTTTCGGTCATATAGGAGAAGACGGCAGATGGGTGAACGGCAGGAACCTTCTTTATTCCTGGCTGGAATCCGGCACTCCGCTTGAGGAAAGGTATCTGACCAGAGAGACTCCTGCCCGTCCGCAGTCAATCAACTTTATGAACTGTAAGAACATACTTCTTGAGGACATCACAATCAACCGTTCCCCCTTCTGGGATATACATCCGGTATTCTGCACCAATGTCACTATGCGTCGAGTCACGATGGACAGTCATCTGGGCAACAATGACGGCTGCGATCCCGAGTGCTGCACCGATATGCTTTTCGAGGACTGTGTTTTCGATACCGGAGATGACTGCATCGCCATCAAGTCCGGACGCGATGCCGACGGCCGTCTGTGGAACACTCCGTCAAGCAATATTATTGTACGCAACTGTGTGATGCGCGACGGACACGCCGGGGTGGCGATAGGAAGCGAAATCTCCGGAGGATTCAGAAATCTGTGGGTAGAGGATTGCGAGATGAATTCCCCTCATCTCCAGCGTATTATCCGCATCAAATCCAATCCCCAGAGAGGTGGAACCGTTGAAAATGTCCACGCCCGCAACATCACGGTAGGGGAGTGCGATCTGGCGATTCTCGGCATAGAGTTGAGGTACGGCCGTGTATCACAAGGAGATTATCCGCTTGATTTCAGAAATATCACAATAGAGAATGTCACCAGCCAGAAGAGTCGCTACGTCGTGCACGTCGATGGAAATGACGATGCAGTCGGAGTGCACGGCATCACTTTCCGCAACTGTGATATAAACGGAGTCACCGAGCCGGAACTCAGCCACATAGTAGGTGCCGAAGACGTGGTGTTCTCCAATGTGACGGTCAACGGAGAGCCGTACAGCTATCAGTAACTGCCGTCACCCGTCGCCAGTTGTCAGTAGCCTTTCCGGTGGAGGAAGTCCAGTAGTTTACGGCCCATCTTGGGACTTTTCTTGATGTAACTGCCGTGGTTCTCTCCATTGAATATCAGGAGTTCAGAATCAGGAAGAGACTTTGCTATCAAAGTAGTGTGCTCCACTGAAATCAAATCATTTTCCCCCGCGCATACAAGCGCGGGGCATTTTATTGCTGACAGTTCCGCCGGGTCTATCTGAGGTTCGTTGAGCATCATCAGAGCAAGGGGGGTACCCTCGGAAACAATCCACTCCTTGAAGGCCTCGAAGTCCGGCCCGCAGTCCGGATAGAGGTTGGCTCCGCTTATCGCCATCAATCCGCAGGTTCCGGGATGTGCCATCTCCAGCATCAGGGCTATGATGCCTCCGTCGCTCCATCCATAGATTGCCGGTTTGTTCAGGCCGAGTGCCTTGATGAAGCAGAAACTGTCCTCTGCCATATCGGCGTAATGGTATTCATCAAGAACTACGTTGGCTCCCTGTCCTCTTGAATCGAGGCTGTAAACCCTGTATCCTGCTCTTGCAAGTTGCTTTGCCTGAGTGCGGAGGCTCTTGTGTGACCCTCCGTTGCCGTGCAGCAGCACCACAGGGTTGCCATCCTCCGGACCTCTTACCGCATAGAGCAGATTCTGCCCGTTCACTTCGATTCTGAAGGTCTTCTCAGGGTATTTGAGACATCCCAGGCTCAGGACGGTAAAATAGAAAAAGCCTTTTATTCCGGATAATACAGTCATAATGGCAAAGATAACATATTTTGCAGGGACTGCACCCCAATTTCCGGTGAACTGCAAGCAAAATATGTTATGTCATTCATTGAGGGGGTTCGCCCCCTCAAACTCCCCTGCGTCGCATTCGCTCCGAAAGTAGTAGTTCATTAGAAGGCATTATGGGGCATATTGTGGCATTATTCGCAATTTATTCTTATCTTGCGAAGATTTTCAACCGATAACCGATGAATAAAACCGAACCCCGTAAGAAGCATTTCAGGGACAGACGTGACGGATGGTATCTCAAGGATATAGATTCAATGCACGTGATTATGCCCTATGTGATGCCCCACCGAGCCGCGAACGAGGCAGTGGTTGGTGAAGTATTCGACATTTCTGCCGTGAATGACTTCATAAACAAAAAGAATGCTCAGAACCCCGAATTCAAATATACCTGGTTCCACGTCATTTGTGCCGCTCTCGCCAAAGTACTTGTCCTGAGGCCCAAGATGAATTATTTCATTTCAGGGTACAGGATGTATGAGAGAAAAAACATTGAAATTGCATTCACTGTCAAAAGAAAATTCGAGGACAATTCTGAAGAGACCCTCGCAAAGTTCATCTTCGACAGGAACGGTAGTTCCCCGGTGGAGCAGGTTCATTCCTTCGTTCAAGATGTTGTGACAAGAGTGCGGGTGCACAACAAAACTGTCGGCATCACGAATCAATTCAATTTCTACCAAGTACTTCCCCGTCCGCTGTTCAGATTCTTCGTATGGTGTCTCAAATGTCTCGAATATTTCGGAATCTACCCCAAGAGTATGGCGAAGGACGATCCCTGCTATTGCAGCGTGTATATCACAAATCTTGGGAGCATCAAGCTCAACGCCGACTATCATCATCTTTTCGAATGGGGTAACAACTCGTTCTTCGTTGTAATAGGAGAGAAGAAGCGTCTTCCCTTTTTCAATGAAGACGGCAGTTACGAGATGAAAGACACCATCAAACTAGCTCTCACCATTGATGAAAGAATAGCTGACGGGTACTATTACGCAAAAAGCATCAAACTTCTTAAATATCTGCTTGTGCACCCGGAACTTCTTGAACTGGATGCGGCCACTGGAGTGGATTATGACAAATAATACGATGGAAACACAGAATTATCCCTGGATCTCCTCTTACGGAGACGTTCCCTATTATCTTGAATATGGAACCAAGTCGATGGCTTGCACCGTTTTGGATACTGCGGCAAGAGAAAAGGATTTCACCTCACTTACATTCTTTGGCCGCAAAATTACCTATACTGCACTTTCGGAGAATATTGAAAAGACAGCCAAGGCCTTTTACGGGCTCGGAGTCCGTGCCGGCCAAAGAGTTATGGTATGTCTGCCCAACGTCCCTCAGGCAATTTACTGCCTTTACGGTCTGAACAGGATTGGCGCCGTGGCCGTGATGGTGCACCCTTTGAGTGCTGTCGGTGAGATTGCCTATGATCTCAATGAGGCCAGTTGTGACGTTGCAGTGACTTTGGACCAGTTCTATTCCAAATTTCTCGACGTGATGAAGGAAAGGCCTGTCGGCAAGCTCATCATCGCCCGCATTTCAGACGAACTTCCAGGGATACTGCCTCTGCTCTATAGACTTACAAGCGAGCGTAAGCTGCCTGCCGTGAAGGAGACCGCGGATGTGCTCAGATGGAACAGTTTCATCAAGTATTCAGAAGGAGTATCCGATGATGAGTACAAGTTCGAAAAGAACCCTATGGAGGAGGCTGTGGTCCTGTTCTCCGGCGGGACCACCGGTGTTTCCAAGGGAATAATGCTTTCCGATTACAGTTTCAATGCTCTTGCCCTTCAGACAGAAGCAATGAGCCACGAAACCATTAATCACAGCAGGATGCTTGCGGCTATGCCCGTGTTCCACGGGTTCGGTCTCGGTGTCTGCATACATACGATGATGGTTGCGGGCGGCACATCCATTCTGGTGCCACGCTTCAATGTGAAGAGTTATGCGGAGCTTATCAAGAAAAATCGCCCCAACTTCATCGCCGGTGTTCCCACTCTGTTTGAGGCAATAGCCAGAAACACCTATTTGGACGGAGTTGACCTTTCCTGTCTCAAAGGTGTATTCTCTGGAGGCGATTCACTTTCCATCGAGCTCAAGAAGAAATTCGACAGTTTCCTCAAAGAACACAACTGCGGAGTGCGAATACGTGAGGGTTACGGCACAACTGAATGTGTGACAGCCAGTTGTCTCACTCCTTACAATAAGGAGAAGGAGGGAAGCATAGGTCTTCCTTATCCCGATACCATATTCAGAATCTGTGCTCCCGGTACCGACGAGGAACTTCCCTACAACAGTGAAGGTGAGATATGCATTGCAGGCCCATCGGTTATGTTGGGCTACATCAATCATCCTGAGGAGAACGCATCCACTCTTCACCATTGCGATGACGGCAAGGTATGGCTTCACACCGGAGATTTGGGTCTGATGGACGAGGAGGGATTCATCTACTTCAAACAGAGAATAAAGAGAATGATTGTCACCAGCGGCTACAACGTGTATCCGTCGCAGATTGAGAATGTTCTTGATGCACACAAGGCCGTGAGAATGAGTTGTGTCATTGGTGTGCCGGATCCTTACAAAATGCAGAAAATCAAGGCATTCGTTGTTCTCAATGAAGGTTTCTCCGACAGCCCTGAACTCAAGGAGTCCCTGATGGAGCACTGCAGCAGAAACATAGCGAAATATGCTATGCCATACGAGATAGAAGTTCGTGCCGACTTGCCCAAGACACTTGTAGGCAAAGTAGCCTATACCAAATTGTCATAGAAATCGAGACTGTCAGAAGAGAACGCCATTCGTCAGTGTCTTTTCGCTGCCGTAAGCGTTCTCTTTTTGATTTGAATGAGGTGAGTCGGAGACTCAAAAATCTTCCCGCTGATTGTGCGTCCTGATTTTAGCAGCTCAACCAGTTTCCCGAAGGTTTCCTTACTCAAGCCGCAGGGTTCAAGAACCCTGAAAAGGAGGTATTCCCAATGTTTGTCGGCAAGAAGCCGCTTCAGGTCCACGCCTTCCTCCAGCGATAAGCCGAATCCGAGATAATAGTCTTCGGCGATGTCATCGGTCTGAGCGAAATGTTGCATATCTCTGCCCAGTGTTCTGACGAACGAAGGGTTGATTTCCGAAAATACAGGAAAAACCTTGTTGCGCAATATGTTTCTTCGCGCATCGTTTTCCGAGTTGGTGCTGTCTTCTCTCCAATTGCAGCAGTTTTCCCTCATCCAGCACTCGATTTCTTTTCTTGGAATGTCGAGCATAGGACGTATAATTCTCAATTTCTGTCCTCCGGCTTTGACAGTGGAGTCTGCCGACATTCCCCTGAGTCCTCTGCTGCCTGTGCCCCTGAGAAGGTTCAGCATCAATGTTTCGGCATTGTCATTGGCGTTGTGTGCCACAGCCACGGCGTCATAGGAGTATTCGTTGCAGAGCTTCGCGAACCAGGCGTAGCGCAATTCTCTCGCCGCCATTTCGAGACTGATGCCATTGGCGGACGAGTATTTTCTGGTGTCGAATCTGATGCAGTGCAGTTGAATGTTCCGGGCAGAGCACCATTCCTTCACGAAAACCTCGTCTGCGTCTGACTCCGCCCCACGCAGCGTAAAATTGCAATGTGCCACCGCAAACGAGTTGCCGGGGAATAATTCTCCGGCCTTGTTTGCGAGATACATCGAATCTATCCCGCCGCTTACAGCGAGAAGAATCATCTGTTATTTCGAATTGGAGATGGTGTAGGTGAAACTGATTGACAGGAACTCCTTGAACTGAGCTTTGTGTTCCCCGACAGTGGATCCGTCGGTGTGGAACAACACTATGGGGTCATATATGAACCAAGTGTTCAGACTTGCCTTGAGATACTTGGCCAGTTGCCACGATATCTTGTTGTCCCAGTTGACTTTAAAAGGGAATTTGCTCGCGTTTTCGGCTTTGCTGTCATAAGTGTAGTCGTAGAACAGCGTCAGCTGGGTCTCGAACTTGAACACGTCATTCACTGACACAGCCACATCGGTCTTCACTCTGGCTCCCGGCTGGAACAAGGCATTATGATAGCCACTGTCAGGGTTTGACGGGTCCAGAGGCTTCATACCATACGACTTGCGGAAACGCGAATCCAGACACAGCACCAGACTTGCGGTAATGGGGGAGAACTCCATTTTGAACCATTCGTTGGGAACCCATTCCATACCGGCGGCAAGGTTGATGTTGGCCGGAGAAAGACCCGCGGAAACCTGATTGCCCACCCATTTGCCGTCAACTTCGGTGTATGATTTGTAGCCGGGGGCGAACTGGCTCAGAAAATCAAATGATGCAGAGTAGTTCCATTTGCTTGTCTTGCTCGTTTTGTATGCGAAGTTGCTTTCCAGTTTGATGCGGTCGTTGTTCTTCTGGATGAGGCCCTTCTTGTCGGACGACCAAAGGAAGCCGTAGTTGAGCTGGGCTCTGTTGTTCCAAGAGGAAAGCCCTTTGGCGTATTTCGCGGATGCATCCACCCCGGCTCCCAGAGTCACTGTATTGTTGCCTCCGGCCGCCCAATTTGTGAACGACGTCTGGTTGAGACCGAGGCTGAATTCCACGGACCTTTTCCAGTAATTGGTTTTCTGTTCCTGTTTTCCGGTTTCGCTTTCGGAGTACATTGCCGCAGCCGCTTCTGCCGCCGCCTTTCTGGCATCGTCCTGAGCCAGAACGACCGTTGAATAAAGCAAGGTGAGCCCCAATGCCACTAAAACTCTTTTCATCCTTCAAAAGTAAATATCCCTAATATGAGATTGCAAATACGACCCTTCTGTGTGAAGGCTTGCCGGAGAATATGTCGCTGCCTTCCTCCTCGCATACGCAACTGTCGATGGGAATGCATCTGATGGTCGCCTTTGTGGCATCCTTGATGGCCTGTTCCGTCTCCACGGTGCCGTCCCAGTGACAGAGAAGGAACTTTCCTGTCTGAATCTTCTCCTTGAATTCCTCCCAGCTGTCGCATTTCTCTATGCGGGACTCGCGGAAGGCAAGGGCCTTGTCATAGATGCTCTTCTGAATGTCGTCCAGAAGTGTGTGAATGTAGGAGGCTATGCCGTCCAGAGATACCGTTTCCTTGGTGAGAGTGTCGCGTCGTGCCACTTCCACGGTTCCGGAGGCAAGGTCTCTTGCTCCCATCGCAAGACGGACTGGAACTCCCTTGAGTTCCCACTCGGCGAATTTGAATCCCGGACGCAGCGTGTCCCTGTCATCAATCTCAACGCTGTGACCCAGAGCTTCGAGTTCCTTTCTGATTCCCTCAAGACCGGCAAGCGTAGCGGTGCGTTCCTCGTCCGTCTTGTAAATGGGAACCATTACTATCTGGATGGGCGCGAGCTTCGGAGGAAGGACGAGTCCGTTGTCGTCTCCGTGTGCCATTATCAGCGCTCCCATCAGACGGGTGCTGACACCCCAGGATGTAGCCCATACATATTCTTCCTTACCGTCCTTGTTGGCGAACTTGACATCGAAGGATTTGGCGAAGTTCTGTCCAAGAAAATGCGACGTTCCGGCCTGAAGAGCTTTTCCGTCCTGCATCATCGCCTCTATGGTCAGAGTGTCAAGTGCGCCGGCAAAACGCTCGTTGGGGCTTTTGTGTCCCATTATCACAGGGAGTGCCATTATTTCTCTTGCGAATTCGGCATAGACTCTGACCATTCTGTTGGCCTCAGCCTCAGCCTCAAGGGCAGTGGCGTGGGCTGTGTGGCCCTCCTGCCAGAGGAATTCGGCGGTTCTGAGGAAGAGCCTGGTGCGCATTTCCCAACGGACAACGTTGCACCACTGGTTACAGAGTATGGGAAGATCACGCCAGGACTTTATCCAATTCTTGTATGTGCTCCAGATTATGGTCTCTGAGGTGGGGCGTACGATGAGTTCTTCCTCCAGCTTGGCATCCGGATCAACCACCACTCCGTTGCCGTCAGGACTGTTCATCAGCCTGTGGTGCGTTACAACTGCACACTCTTTTGCGAATCCTGCCACGTGCTCGGCCTCGCGGCTGAAGAATGACTTGGGTATGAACAGAGGGAAATATGCGTTCCGTACCCCTGTCTCCTTGAACATCTTGTCCAGAATGGATTGCATCTTCTCCCAGATGGCGTATCCGTAAGGTTTGATGACCATACAGCCCCTCACTGCCGACTGTTCGGCAAGGTCTGCCTTCAGAGCGAGGTCATTGTACCACTGTGAATAATTGTCCGAACGTCTGGTGACTTCTTTTGCCATAATCTTTTTGTTATTCTGCTTTTTTTTTTGAAATTTGCAAGTAATATACGCTTAATTGTACGTGCCGTACAAGGCGTACAAAGATACAAACTTTTATGGAAAGGAGATAATGATATGAAAAGGAGCAATCTCTTGATTATGTCGCTCATTCTGACTATCACATCCTGTGGGACCCTCTCTGATTTCTCCTCTCAGACATTTCAGAACGGTGTGTATGCGACATATTCCCCCGCTTCCCGGAGTGTAAGGCTTTACACTGAGGAGGATTTTGCTTATCTGGCTTCTGTCAAGTCTTTGTGGCAGGATAAAGATACCCTCAAAATCAATCTGAACCAAGTATCAGTAACCACCACCAATCACTTTGGATATTGGCCGATGTTCGGATTGGCGGTCTATGATTGGGGTTGGAACTGGGGTTGGAATCCCTATTGGTATGATCCGTTTTATCCCTGGTACAGTCCGTATCGCCCCTGGGGCCCTTACTATCCGTATGGTCCCTATTATCCTTATGTCCCATACTATCCATACGGTCCTTATCATCCTTATGGCCCTTATCATCCGGGAATCGGCTACTATTATACATCAACCACCAGACCGTTGAGCCTCGGAACAGGAGGAAATCTCCCTGCGTCCAGAACCGTGCGTCCCGGTTCCGGAGCGAATGTGCGTCCAGGTTCCGGGTCTGCTGTCCGTTCGGGCTCCGGAGCAAATGTCCGTTCCTCCTCTGGATCGACTGTCCGCTCTTCTTCGGGAGCACGCACAGGCTTCAGCACAGGGTATTATTCCACCGGGTCATCATCGTCCAGAACAGGGAGCAGCCGTTCTTCGGGTCAGATACGATACAGCGATCCTTCAGGCAGCAGTAGAGCTTCGGGCAATACGAGAACTTATGGCAATACCGGAACATCCTATTCCAGAGGCAATTCCTATTCCGGGAGTTCTTCATACAACAGCCGCAGTTCCTCTGCTTCCTCATCATCATCCTCATCATACACACGCCAGAGTTCTTCGTCCAGTTCTTCATCCAGTTCTTCGTCGAGGTCCTACTCTTCGGGATCATATTCTTCCGGCAATTCTTCAAACACTCGAAGCTACGGCGGTGGCGGCGGATACAGTGGTGGCGGCGGATACAGTGGTGGCGGCGGCTATAGTGGTGGCGGCGGCGCTTCCCGCGGCGGTGGCGGCGGATACAGTGGTGGTGGCGGCGGAGCCCGCAGGTAAAACAGTCATTTCCTGATACTTAATGAATTATGAAAAAAACGATTTCAATTCTTTTATTCTTTTTGACCGCCGTGTTGCTGTCCGCACAGAATCAAGCTCCTGTGTCGATGATGTACGATGGCATCAATAACAGTTCCGCCAACCTTTACGGCACGGCCCGCTCAGTTTCAATGGGCAATGCTATGACGGCCGTGGGCGGAGATCTCGGATCCATAGCTGTGAATCCGGCGGGAGGGGCTGTTTCCAAGTACGCACAGTTCGCAATCACTCCGTCCTTGAGCATATCTTCAGTTTCGTCATCATTCTCGCCGGAAGGAGAGCTTTCATACGGTCCGTCTTCCACTCAGACCAATACCAGATTCATTCTTCCTTCTGTCGGAGTGTCGCTCGGGATGGATACAGGCAATGAAGTTGGTGCCCGTTCTTTCAGTTTTGCTTTTCTGCTGGTGCAGACCCGCGAATTCAATACCGGTTTCATTTCCTCCGGACTCAACTCCAACACTTCACTTCTTTCTGAGTTCGGAAAATCAGCCTCCGGTCTTACCCATTCCCAGCTCAACTCCTATGACTCCGACGCTTCCTGGGATCTTGTGTGCGGCTACAGGGGCAGACTGTTTGGCGGATTGGGAGATAATGAATATGCCGGCAACAGTGCCGCTTTCAAAAATGGAATCTATGTCATTCCCGCCGCCCTCCTGCAGACTGCGTCAAGTACGGAGACAGGATACAAGAAAGATTTGCTCTTCAATATCTCGACGGATATTTCCGGTGTGCTTTTTCTGGGTGCAAGTGTCGGAATTCCTTATTTGTACCGTTCGTTGCAGCAATCCTATTATGAAACTCCGAACGGATCATATACAGATTTCTGCATCAAGTTGCCCGACAAGGACGGAAATATGACCGAAACATATTTCACAGGTGGGCGCTATTCCTTCGGCCAGAACACGAGAATGAGGGGAATCTACGGCAAGGTAGGAGCTATATATCTTCCCTGCAGGAACCTGAGAATCGGCGCAGCGATTCAGACACCGGTCGCCTGCACCTTCACGGAGGACTATTCTTATTCGGCATCAAGTACCTATGAGGCATCTTCGTGCAACGCCAGTGCGAATTCTCCCGTTGACTCCTGGACATACAGGATGACATCTCCCTGGTCCTTCAACGTAGGACTGGCATATACTTTTGGGGAACGGGGCCTATTGAGCGCAGACTATGAATTTATGGACTACAAGTCTATGAAATTCAGTGTATTAGGTACACCCTCCGACTATTTTTACAATCTCAACAGAACAATTAAGGAATATTGCGGGATATCCCATTCGGTCAGGGTGGGTGCAGAATACAGAATCACTTCCACCCTCACTGCGAGGGCCGGTTTCTCGATGATTACGTCTCCCGAGAGAATCAGATATGACAAGTTTTCTCCAGGAACTGTTATAAGTGCGGCCGATTACTGCAGCAATATCAACTCTTTTCTCCAAGGACTCGGGTCATCAAAAATGGCAAAGGACATAAACTATGCTTATTCTCTTGGTTTCGGCTATTCTTCACCGGGTTCGTTCTTTGTCGATGCGGCGGTCAGGCTCAACAGCTATCCTGTTTCGTTGTATATGCCTTATTATGACTATGATCATTATTCTTCCGACTGTGTTTATCACCGGGTTGGTACACTGACGGAGCAACTTTCACCCAGAATACGCAATAACAGGCGTCTTTTCGACGTGATGCTTACACTTGGCTGGCGCTTTTGATGATGAAACTTACTGCAAGGCAATTGGCTGATGCCCTTCACGGTACAGTGGAAGGCAATCCCGATGTGGAGGTGACAGGTTTTGCGAAGATTGAGCACGGAAAACCCGGAATGCTCAGTTTTTATGCGAATCCGAAATATGAACAGTACGCTTATTCCAGCAAATCCTCCGTGTTGTTGGTCAACAACGATTTCCAGCCCAAACAGGCTATGGAAATCACACTGGTAAGAGTGGAGAATGCCTACAAGGCTCTGGCTGACCTGCTCAAATACGTCACTGAGACAGAAAGGTCCTACGTGCGGCACCGCAGTGTTTTCAGCCGTGTGGCGTTCAGTGCCAGACTCGGCCGCAAGGTGTGGGTCGGTGATTTCGTCAAGATAGGCCGCAAGACTGTTGTGGGGGAATGTACCAGAATCTGCGACAATGTCACCATTGGTGAAAATGTCAGGATAGGTCATCACTGCATCATCTATCCGGGAGTCAGCATATTTCCGGGAACTGTCATCGGAGACCGTGTCATTCTGCACTCCGGCTGCGTTATCGGTGATGACGGATTCGGCAACGCCAAACGGCCTGATGGAAGTTGGGAGAAGATAGAACATATAGGCAATGTGGTGATAGGCAACGATGTGGAGGTTGGTTCCAATACCACTATAGACAAAGCTCCTATGGAATCCACGGTAATTGCCAACGGAGTCCGCATAGACAATCTCTGCCAGATTGCTCACAATGTCGTTGTCGGAGAGAATACTGCAATGGCTGCACAGACAGGAATCGCCGGTTCGTCCGTGATAGGAAAGAACTGTCTGCTTGCAGGTCAGGTTGGCGTGGTTGGTCACGTGAAGATTGCCGACAACACCACCGTCGGAGCACAGGCAGGCGTGATTGGGAACATCCGCAAACCGGGAGAAACCTATTTCGGCACTCCGGCCATACTTCATCGCAATTATCTGAAAAGTTACGCCAGGTTCAAGCAGTCCGGTGAGGAATAGGAATAACGGTATTTTTTGCATACCTTTGCAAACTTGATGAAACAGAGAACACTAAAATCAGAGTTTTCTTTCGAGGGCAAAGGATTGCATTCAGGCAAGTTGGCCCATATCACCCTGTGCCCTGCACCCGCAGGGACCGGGATACGTTTTCATAGAACAGATATCGGTTCCGAGGCCTTTGTGGATGCGGTGGCAGGCAATGTTTCTTCAACTGCACGCAGCACGACCATCAGCAACGGGAAGGTTTCCGTCAGCACAATAGAGCATCTTCTCTCTGCATTTACCGGACTTGGCATAGACAACGCGATTGTCCGTGTCGATGCTCCTGAACTGCCAATACTTGACGGGAGCGCCATTGCTTTTGCAGAGGCCATATCCCGTGACGGATTCCGGGAACTGGATGCTGAGAGACAATGGATCGAATTGAAGGAGGAGATTCTTGTGGAGGACAAACCGAGCGGGGCATACATAAAACTCATCCCGGCATCTGAACCATCGTTCGATCTCACTATAGACTTTAACTCCAGGGTGCTTGGAGTGCAGACCTTTCATTTCGATTTCAGCCTTGACTACGTTTCCGAAGTCGCGCCGTGCCGTACATTCTGCTTCCTCCACGAAATCCAGAGACTGCTCACTTTCGGGCTGGTCAAGGGCGGAGATATCGAGAATGCTATTATTGTTGTAGAAAAACCGGTGAGTGACCGACAGTTGCGTAATCTGGCCAAGACTTTTGGACAGCCTCTGGTCTCAGTTACTCCCCAGGGTTATCTGAGCAATCTGGAACTCCGCTTCCCGGACGAATGCTGCAGGCACAAGATGCTTGACCTTCTCGGTGACCTCAGACTGGCAGGAGGTTTTATCAAGGCCAAGGTCATTGCATACAAGCCGGGTCACAGGCTCAATACCGTGACAACAAAGAAACTATTGGACAATTTGAAATAATGGCTAAAATTCATCCTCTTGCAACCGTTCACCCGGGCGCGAAACTGGCAGACAGCGTGGAGGTGGGACCTTACGCTTTCATTGATGACAATGTGGAAATAGGAGAGGGATGCAGAATACTGCCTCACGCCACGATATTTTCTTATGTAAGGATGGGTCGGGACTGTAATGTGTTCCCCGGAGCTGTTCTTGGTGCAATACCACAGGACCTCAAGTTCGACGGGGAGGTGACTTACGTGGAAATCGGTGACCGTGTGAACATTCGCGAATGTGCAACCATCAACAGAGGAACCAAGGCCAGCGGCAAAGGCGTGACCAAGATTGGAAGTGACACTCTGATAATGTCCTATGTACACGTTGCTCACGACTGTCACGTCGGCAACCATTGCATTCTTGTCAGCTATGTCGGCATAGCCGGAGAGACTGATGTGGATGACTGGGCCATCATCGGAGGCGGTACAAAGGTTCACCAGTTCTCGCACATAGGCACTCACGCAATGGTTGGCGGCGGCACCGGAGTCAACAAGGACATTCCTCCGTATTCCCTTTGCGGAAGAGTTCCCATTGTATATGCCGGGGTGAACATCGTCGGCCTCAGACGCCGCGGATTCGATTCCGATGTCATCCGCAACATCAGGGACATATATGATATGATATATTATCAAGGTTACAATTTCTCCGATGCTATTGACAGAATCTCTGCGGGGTTCCAGGATTCAGAGGAGAAGAATATTATTCTGGATTTCATACGCAACTCCAAGCGCGGAATTGTTCGTGCCGGAGATGCACACGATAAGGGAGGAATAGAGTGATTCTAACCATAGCATATTTTCCCCCTGTCGAGTACTTCGCCATCCTGGCGAAGTACTCTTTGGTTTATCTGGACGCCTCAGAGCATTATCAGAAACAGTCATACAGGAACAGATGCACCATATTGTCCGAAAGCGGGCCGCTGGACCTGCGCTTTCCCATAGTGCACGACGGGACCAGATCCATAACAGAAGTGAAAGTTGATTATTCCACTCCCTGGCGCCGCCAGACTGAATATGCCATCGAGACAGCGTATTCCACATCGCCTTTTTTTGAGTATTACAGAGACGAACTGTTTGACATTCTGGACAGAGCCCCGGTTACTCTCTGGGAACTGGACAGCAGGATAATCGCTTTCTTCTGCCACAAGATAGGGATCCCCGTCCCTGCCCCGACCCCCGACGGCGTTCAGTTTGAAAAGCCTTTGGAAATACACCCGAAACATCCCTCAAACTGGCGGGGAAGAGAGTACTGGCAGGTTTTCGGGGACAGGTTCGGTTTTGTGCCCGGTCTGTCCGTGATGGATCTTCTTTTCAATGAAGGTCCGGAAAGCCTTTGCTATTTGAAATGATTTGATTATCTTTGCAGTTGTGAATATGATGGAGGCCCGGATAAAGGCTTCCATTTTCACTTACTACTGCTCAATACCAAGTTTTTTTGAGATTCACTTTTTTCTACAGACAATGAAATACGAGGAATTCAAGAAAGTCATCGAGAAGGCCGCATCCGAAAGGGACTGCAGGGTCGTTGAAATTGGTTTCAATGATGATGACAATGTTTTTGACGTCACCATTGACAAGGATGAAGAACCGGTGGGAATGGATGACTGTGAGTATGTGCACCGTGCAGTGCTGGCAGCGTTTGACAGAAATGTGGAGGATTATGCTCTGACCGTCGGGTCTGTGGGCATAGATGCGGCTGAAGCTGACGATATTCTGAAGGAAAGTGAAACTTTGAGATTCACATTATCCGAAAGTAACAATTAACATAATAAAATGGAAAAAGAAAAAGCAATCACACTCATTGATGCCTTCAAGGATTTCAAAGAGGAGAAGAACATCGACCGCCCGGTGATGATGGGCGTTCTCAAGGATGTGTTTCTGACACAGATATCCAAGACTTACGGTTCTGCAGAAAACTTCGACGTCATTGTCAATGTGGACAAGGGTACCTGCGAGATATATCAGAACTTCGAAATTGTGGAGGAAGTTGAAACACCCAATTCGCAGATGACTCTCGAACAGGTAAGGGCCGACAGCGGTGAGGATGACTATGAGGTGGGTGACTCCTATGCCAAGCTGCTTCCTCTTGCAGCCTTCGGGCGTCGCGGAATCCTGAACATCCGTCAGAATCTTCAGGGACGCATTATGGATATAGAAAAAGCCAACGTTTACAAGAAGTATTCAGAGAAAGTAGGCGAACTCTTCTCCGGTGAGGTCTATCAGACTTGGTCGAAGGAGGTGCTTATACTTGACGAGGACGGGAACGAACTCCATATTCCCAAGAACGAGCAGATACCCGGAGAGCGATTCAAGAAGAGCGATTCTGTCAGGGCTATTATCAAGAGCGTGGAGATGAAGAACAATACTACGCCTTACATCACCTTGAGCCGTACTTCGTGCGAGTTCCTCGAAAGGCTTTTTGAACAGGAAGTGCCTGAGATATCCGACGGACTCATCACGGTCAAGAAGGTTGTACGCGTTCCGGGCGAACGCGCCAAGGTGGCTGTCGAGTCCTACGATGACCGTATTGACCCCATCGGTGCCTGCATCGGAGTCAAGGGCGGACGTATTATGGGCATCGTGCGTGAACTGCGCAACGAGAACATAGATGTAATCCAATGGAGCCAGAATCCTCAGCTGATGATACAGCGCGCCCTCAACCCGGCTCACGTATCCTCCATCGATATGGGACAGAGCCCGGAAGATAAGGTTAAGGTTTTTATGCAGCCGGATCAGGTGAACAAGGGAATCGGACGTCACGGAGTAAACATCAAACTGGCAGGTCAGTTGGTGGGCCGCGAGATAGAGGTCTGGAGAGAGGCGTCCAAGGATGCGTCCGACGAGGAGGAGGACGTTCTGCTCAGCGAGTTCGCCAACGAAATCGACCAGTGGATAATCGACAAGCTCGAGGGCATTGGCTGCGATACCGCGAAGAGCGTGCTTGCTCTCACTCCGGAAGACATTGCGAAGCGTGCCGATCTGGAAGACGAAACCGTGGAAGAAGTGTTTGCCATACTCAAGGCAGAATTTGAGGATTAAATACCGGAGACTGTAAATGGCTGAAATCAGATTAAACAAACTTTTAAAGCAATTCAACGTCGGGATTTCCGATTTGGTGGGTTTTTTGAGGGCACAGGGTGCAGAATTGGACGAAAACCCGAATGCCAAGGTGTCGGATGAGTTCCTTCCTGCACTGGAGAAACAGTTCGGAAAGGATATGGAAGCGTTGAAGCAGTCCCAGAAAGTGGATATCCACCTTACGGACATCATCGACAAAACAAACAAAAAACAGGGGATTGAGGACGATAATGATGATGATGAGCCAGTGAGAGAAACCATCATCAAGAGCAACACCTTCATTAATTCGAAGAAGGAGGAAATAAAGCCGAAGTCTGAGCCCAAGCCCGAAATCAAGCCCGAAATCAAGCTGGAGCCCAAGCCCGAAATCAAGCTGGAGCCAAAGCCCGAAGTCGAGCCGGAGCCAAAGCCCGAAATCAAGCCGGAACAGTTATTCGCAAAGGATTCAGTTCCGGAGGCTTCGGAGAAATCCAGCGTTTCCGGAACAGCTTCCTCTTCAGTGGAGACTGTCGCACCTGCTGAAGTTGTCGCTTCCGATAAGTCGGATTCAGCAACGTCTGAAACTGTCTCAACAAGCGTCAGCGCCGAGGCAGCCGCTGTATCGGCAAACCTGCCGGAGACAAATACGATTGAATCAAGTTCAGAGATGACTTCACCGGAATCAGAACCGGTGTCAGAACCTGTACAGTCAGCAGCTCCTGAACAGGAATCAGTTCCTGCTGCAAATTCTGTTTCAGAATCATCGTCAGCAACTGCCCCGAAGCCGGAACCTTCAGTAAATGCTGAAGCAGCACCCGCAACTCCTGCGTCAGATGTTGCATCGACATCGGCCCAGCCGGCACTCAAAGTGGTCGGTAAGATTGATCTCAGCCAGTTCGACAGGAAACCCAAAAAACGTGAGAGAATAGCAAAGGGCAGTCAGAAAGTTGATGTTGCCAAGGCAGGGGAGAGCATCTCCGGTTCAGCCTCGAAGGGAGGCAGAAATCAGAAGAATCAGAAGAATCAGCAGAACCAGCAGGGCCAGCAGGGTCAGCAGGGACAGGGAAAGCGCAAACGTGACCGTGATCGCGACCGTTTCAAACCGGCTATGACCGAGGCCGAACAGGCCCAGATGCAGGAGGAGATTCAGAAGAAGGTAAAGGAGACCTACGCCAGAATGAACGAGGGCAAGAAGAACAACTTCGGAGCCAAGTACCGCAAGGAAAAGCGCGAAGCTGCCGCCCAGAAGAGCCAGGAGGAGATGGAACAACTGGCCGCCGACAACAAAGTGCTCAAAGTCACTGAATTCGTCACGGTCAATGATCTTGCTACTCTGATGAACAATACTCCTGTTGTGAAGGTTATCGGAGCCTGTATGAGTCTTGGCCTTATGGTTTCCATCAATCAACGTCTGGATGCGGAGACTCTTGTGCTCGTAGCTGAGGAATTCGGTTACAAGGTTGAATTCGTGACTGCCGACATCTCCGAAGAAATAAACTCCAACGAAAAACCCGATGCCCCCGAGGACCTTCTGCCGCGTCCACCCATCATTACTGTTATGGGTCACGTAGATCACGGTAAAACTTCGCTCCTCGACAATATCCGCAAGACCAATGTGATTGCTGGTGAGGCAGGCGGTATCACGCAGCACATCGGTGCATACAGCGTTACTCTTGGTGACGGGAGGCGTATCACCTTCCTGGATACACCCGGTCACGAGGCGTTCACTGCGATGCGTGCCAGAGGAGCCCAGCTTACCGACATCGCCATCATTATCATAGCAGCTGATGATGCGGTTATGCCCCAGACAATTGAGGCTATAAACCACGCGCAGGCCGCGGGTGTTCCTATGGTTTTCGCCATCAACAAGGTTGATAAACCGGGAGCAAATCCCGAGACTATACGTCGCCAGCTCTCCGAGATGAATATTCTTGTGGAGGACTGGGGTGGCAAGTATCAATGTCAGGAGATTTCGGCCAAAAAAGGCATAGGTGTTTCCGAACTTCTGGAGAAGGTTCTTCTGGAGACCGATTTACTTGAGCTCAAAGCAAATCCCAACAAGTTGGCTGCCGGAGCCGTGATAGAGTCGTCTCTGGACAAGGGACGAGGATATCTGGCCACGGTACTTGTGCAGGAGGGTACCCTCCACGTGGGGGACGTGATGCTTTGCGGCAGTTACTACGGGCGTGTCAAGTCGATGTTCAACGAACGTGGGCAGAAGATTTCCGAAGCCGGTCCTGCATCTCCCGTTTCCGTACTCGGTCTCAATGGAGCCCCTGCGGCCGGAGAGAAGTTCAATGTGCTTGCCGACGAGAGAGAGGCAAAGAGCATTGCCGGCAAACGTGAACAGCTTCTCCGCATCCAGGGCATAAAGACCCAGAAGCATATGACTCTCGAAGAGATAGGCCGCCGCATCGCGATAGGCAACTTCAAGGAACTCAATATTATTGTCAAGGGTGATGTGGACGGTTCAGTCGAGGCTCTTTCCGATTCCCTTATCAAACTATCCACCGACGAGGTCAAGGTCAATGTGATTCACAAGGCAGTGGGAGGTATTTCTGAATCCGATGTCCTGCTGGCAGAGGCTTCCGATGCCGTGATTGTCGGATTCCAGGTACGTCCTTCTGTGGATGCCCGCAAGGCCGCTGAGCGTGATGGAATCGAAATCCGACTGTATTCCGTTATCTATGACTGTATCAACGAAGTCAAGGACGGTATAGAGGGAATGCTTGAACCGGAAAAGAAAGAGGAAATTGTGGGGACGGCTGAGGTTAAGCAGACATTCCGAATCAGCAAGGTCGGTACCATTGCCGGCTGTCTGGTACGGGATGGAAAGATGGTTCAGAAAGCCAAGGTCCGCCTCATTCGCGACGGTATCGTTATCTACACCGGAGAACTTTCCTCACTCCAGATTGTGAAGGATGCGGCCAAAGAGGTTACAGCCGGCAAGGAGTGCGGTATGGGAATAGCCGGATACAACGACATTAAGGAAGGTGACATCATTGAATCCTTCCAGATAGTCGAAATCAAGCGGACCCTTTAGCATATATCACATATCACATATCAACATAACTCATAATACAGATACCATTAAACAATAACCGATATGACACGAACAATCAAGGCCGCTCTTGCCCTGATGCTGCTTGCAACGGCGGCATCAGCGCAGGAGACAGTCAGGCTTTATCTTTCCGGAACCGGACTGGATGACACTAAAACCTGGCAGTTCCGCTGCTCCGCCGGGCAGAACAGTGGAAAATGGGGAACCATTGAAGTCCCTTCACAGTGGGAGCTTCAAGGCTACGGCATATACAATTACGGTATGAGCTTTGCGCCCAGAGGTGCAGGCTTCGATGAGGGTGAGTACAAATACAGCTTCAAAGTTCCTGCTTCCTGGAGGGGGAAAGACGTCAAAATTGTCTTCGAGGGTTCGATGACCGACACCGAAGTGAGGATAAACGGCAAGTCTGCCGGTCCCGTCCATCAGGGAGGTTTTTACCGTTTCGAGTACAATGTCAGCTCAATTGTCAGTTACGGGGCTTCCAACAAATTGGAAGTCAAGGTAAAGAAGGAGTCTGGAAATGCATCGGTAAACAATGCTGAGCGTCACGCCGATTGGTGGAACTTCGGTGGTATCTACCGCCCTGTCTATCTGACTGCCACCGCAAAGGAGCATATTGAGTATTTTGCTCTCGATGCGCGTGCCGATGGCTCTATGACTGTGGACCTTGATGTGCGTCAGGCTCCTCAGGGTTCCAAGATAAGGTATTCCCTCGCTTCATTGAAAGAGCCGGGAAAGCAGCTTGACGCCAAGGAACTGCCTCTGAAGGAGGCTTCGGAACGACATACTCTTAAATGGAAGGAAGTGGATGCCTGGGAGTGCGAGCACCCCAATCTCTATGTCCTCACGATGGAACTTGTGTCCCCGAAGGGAACGGTTCTGCACAAAGTCAACAGCAGAGTCGGATTCAGAACAGTCGAACTCCGTCCTATGGACGGGCTCTACGTCAATGATGTCAAGGTTGTCCTCAAGGGCATCAACCGTCATACTTTCCATCCTGAAGGAGGACGTTGCACTTCGCCCTCAATCAGTCTGCAGGACGGTTTGCTCATCAAAGAAATGAATATGAACGCTGTGCGTTCCCATTATCCTCCCGACCAGCATTTCCTCGATGTCTGTGATTCTCTTGGAATTTTCTATCTTGATGAACTTGCGGGCTGGCACGGACGTTACGATGACGAAGTGGGCCCCGTACTGGTCACTGAAATGGTGCGGCGCGATGTCAATCATCCCTGTGTGATAATATGGGACAACGGAAATGAGGGCGGCTGGAACACCAACCTGGACCATTTCTTCTATGATCTTGATCCTCAGAAGCGTCACGTCATCCATCCCTGGGCAGATTTCGACGACCTCGACACTCATCATTATCCGACATATCTGACCGGAGTGGGCCGTTTCACCAACGGATACAAAGTATTTATGCCCACTGAATTTATGCATACAAACTCCGATCAGGGAGGCGGTGCAGGACTTGAGGATTTCTGGGAGAACTGGATGACGCATCCGCTCTTTGCAGGTGGCTTCATCTGGGCTTTCATAGATGAGTCGGTAGTCCGTACCGATCAGGACGGCATTCTGGACTCCAGCCGCGATATGGGCAATGACGGTGTCGTCGGCCCCTACAGGGAGAAGGAAGGCAGTTTCTATGCAATCAGAGACATCTGGTCCCCCATCCAGTTCCGCAAACTCTACATCACGCCTTCGTTCAAGGGTGATTTCTTTGTGACCAACCGTTTCCTTTACAGCAATCTCAACAGCTGCACAATGAAGTATAAGCTGAAGATGATTTTCAGCCCTATGCAGGGAAATGGGAAAGGCTCAGAGATTGAGATTGCCAGCGGGGATATCAAGATGCCCGACCTCGTGCCCGGGACCACAGGAATCCTTCATATGGACCTTCCTCAGGGCTTCGAGTACAGTGACCTTCTGGAGATGGAGGCTTTCGATGAAAGTGGACGCAGTATAGGAAACTGGTCCTGGCCCATCCATTATGCGGCGGACTATTATGCAAGGCACAATCTGCCTTTTGCTCAGGATAATCAGAAGGCTGCTTTCGCGCAGAAGGACAGCACGGTTCTGCTCAGCGGAAAGGACGTTGTCGTCGCTTTCAATGCCAATACAGGAGATTTGCTTGATATCAAGGTGGCCGGGAAGACAGTTCCTTTCGGCAATATGCGCCCCGTAGGTATCAAGGTCAAGCCTGTCAGCTCATATACCAGACAGGACGGAAATGATGCTCTGTTCGTTGCAAAATACTACGGTGCAGTCGATTCGATTGTCTGGAGAATGAAGCCCGACGGACTTCTCGGAATGGATGCCGTGCTCCTGAACAGGGACAATGGCGGAATTCGCGGAGGCTTCGATGATGGATTTATGGATACCGATGTCAAGGATCTCGGCTTCAGCTTCGACTTCCCTGAAGAGAATGTAAGCGGAGTGCAGTGGTTCGGCAGAGGACCATACAGAGTTTGGAAAGACCGTATCCGCGGACATAACATCGGTCTTTGGCACAAGGATTACAACAACACCATCACAGGAAAGGCTGTCAAAGGCAAGCTCGAGTATCCCGAGTTCAAAGGATATCACGGCAATGTTTACTGGGCGAAGCTTGAGTCGGAGAAATATCCCCTTACTGTTTATTCAGAGACTGACGGCTTATTCTTCAAGCTTTACAATCCTCAGGAGGCACCGGGAACGTTCTCGAAGATTTTCCCCGTCCTCCCCGAGGGTGACCTTTCTTTCCTTCTTGATATTCAGGCTATCAAGAGTTTCAAGGATATTCCTCAGAAAGGCCCTCACAGCCAGCCCGGCAATATACGCATCAAATCAGGCGATGATGGCCTGAAGATGAAATTGTGGTTCCGCTTCAACAACGATCCCGTTGCATATCAAGCGATTGTCCGTATGGACAACCAGCCTGCCGTTTTTCGTGGCACTTTCCGCCCCACGGCAATGGCTTCCGACAACAGTTACAAAGACAATACGCCTGATTCTCTGGATTTTGCCAAAACAGCACGTCCAGTCGCCGGCAGTTCCCGCAAAGGTGGCAATCCCGTGCTCTTCCTCGTTGGCGATTCCACTATGCGTACCGGCACCCGTGGCAACGGAGACAACGGTCAGTGGGGTTGGGGCTACTATGCCCACAAGTATTATGATGAGGAGAAGATTACTGTGGAGAATCACGCTCTCGGTGGGCTTTCCATTCGCACATTCTACACCGGCTGGTGGCCCGATGTACTCAAAGGCGTGCAGAAGGGCGATTATGTGATTATCCAGCTGGGGCACAACGACAGTGGTTCCTATGATTCACCTTATGGCCGATCCTCAATTCCCGGCACTGGCAAGGAGACCGTCGAGGTTACAAATCCCCGCACCAATGTCACAGAGACAGTCTATTCTTTCGGCGAATATCTCCGGAAGTACTGTGCTGAGATACGTGCAAAGGGAGCAAATCCCATTTTCTTCACACTCACTCCCCGAAACCAGAGGGAGGAGGACGGCAGCATCCGCCGCAAGAAGGATACATACAATCCCTGGATTAAGGCTGTGGCTGAAGAGTTGAACGTTCCTTTCGTGGATTTTGAAGACATCAGCGCTAAGGAACTCGAAAGCTGGAGCCGGTTCAAGGTGGACTATATGTTCTATAAGGACAACATTCATTCCAGCGAATATGGTGCAGCTCACAATGCATACGCAGCTGCCGAGGCCGTCGCAGCCTGTGCTGAGAGCGACCTGAAGGACTATCTTCTCCCGAGGGAGAAGTGGTTGCCTGTCCAGGAATTCAAGCGTGAGCCGGGCAAGCCTGCCCTTATCGTGACAGGTGACAGCACCATTCAGAACAACGATTCCGATCCCGATGGAATGTGGGGCTGGGGAAGCGTTCTGGAAACCGTTTTCGATCCTTCCAGAATTACTCTTGTGAATGCCGGAAAGGCAGGCCGCAGTGCCCGCACCTTCCTTGACGAGGGCCGCTGGGAGAAGGTCTACAACAGTATTCAGCCCGGAGACTTCGTGGTGATTCAGTTCGGACACAATGATTTCGGAGGAATCAACACTGCTCCCGGACGCGGCGAGATACGCAACACTTCCGACAGTACCAAAGTATTCTTTATGATGGACCGTCACTATGAGGTTGTCCGTTCCTACGGCTGGTATCTGCGCAAGTTCATAGATGAGGTCCGCGAGAAAGGTGCAACCCCGATTCTGTGCAGCACCACACCCAGAAACATCTGGACAGACGCAAAGATTGAACGCCGTGAGGAATTCATCAAGTATATGCAAGAGGTTTGTGCCCAGACAGGTGTCGATTTCGTCGATATCCTGAAGATTACTGCCGACTATTATGACTCGATTGGGAACGAAGAAGCCTCAAAATACTTCAAGAATGACCATACGCATTCTTCGCGGCTTGGAGCGGAGCGCAATGCAAAGTCTTTCGCCGAAGGTCTTGAATCCATTAATCATCCACTTTCTAAATATTTGAAATAGGATGAAACGTCTGCTGATAATAGTTGCTGCAGTTTTCCTCTGCGTGCTGCTTTCCGCGAGGGATAAGTACAATTTCAACTCCGATTGGCTTCTCAAGGTCGGGGATTTTCCTGAGGCCTCGAAAGTCTCTTTCAGGGATGACGGATGGAAAAAGGTCACTCTGCCCTATGCATTCAATGAGGATGAAGCGTTCAAGATAGACATTCATCAACATACAGATACCGTTGTGTGGTATCGCAAACATTTTGTCCTTCCGGCGGCCATTAAGGGCGGGAAAGTATTCATTGAGTTCGAAGGTGCCCGACAGGGTATAGAGGTATGGGTGAACGGCAAGTTCGTCGGCACTCACGAAAACGGTGCCATGGCCTTCGGCTTCGACCTTACTCCCTACGTCAGAGTGGGTTCCAATGTTATTGCAGCCAGAATTGACAATGACTGGAATTATCGCGAGAAATCCACGGACACCAAGTATCAGTGGAGCGACCGTAACTTCAATGCCAATTACGGCGGACTGCCTAAGAATGTGTGGCTGCACGTGACCGGAAACTTGTATCAGACCCTGCCGCTGTACAGCAATTTGGGCACCACCGGAGTTTATGTCTATGCATCAGATATCAAGGTGGCATCGGCAAGTGCCGTAATCAATGCCGAATCCGAAATCCGCAACGAGGGCAGGAAAGCCGCCTTGGTGGTTTACAAGGTCAGCGTGAAGAATCCTGAGGGTGAGGAAGTGGCAGCTTTCAAGTCAGAGCCTTCCGTTGTACCGGCAGGGGAGACGGTCACTCTGTCAGCAAGCCATCCCGTGTCCGGACTTCATTTCTGGAGCTGGGGTTACGGTTACCTTTATGACGTGACCACTGCTCTTGAGGTGGACGGCAAGGATGTGGACAACGTACTCACTCGTACCGGATTCCGAAAGACCCGCTTCGGAGACGGAAAAATCTGGCTCAACGACAGGGTGATACAGATGAAAGGCTACGCTCAGCGCACTTCCAACGAGTGGCCTGCACTTGGCCTGTCCGTTCCCGCTTGGCTCAGCGACTACTCCAACGCAATGATGGTGGAGGGTAATGCCAATGTGGTGAGGTGGATGCATATCACTCCTTGGAAGCAGGACATCGAATCCTGCGATCGTGTGGGACTTGCTATGTCGATGCAGGCGGGCGATGCTGAAAAGGATGCCCGAGGCCGCCAGTGGGAGCAGCGCAAGGAACTTATGAGAGATGCGATAATCTACAACCGCAACAATCCTTCAATATTGTTCTACGAGTGCGGCAACGAGTCCATCAGTCGCGAGCATTTGCTTGAGATGAGGGAGATACGGGATAAATACGATTTCTACGGAGGCCGGGCCATCGGGAGCCGTGAGATGCTCGACATTCGTGAAGCCGAGTACGGAGGCGAGATGCTCTACATAAACAAAAGCTCACACACGCCTATGTGGGCCCAGGAGTATTGCAGGGACGAAGGTCTGCGCAAGTACTGGGACGACTGGTCCTACCCTTATCATAAAGAGGGCGAAGGCAACAATATGGTGTGGTCAGCTTCTCAGAACAAATATGTTGCAGGAGGTTCCGCTGCATACAATCACAATCAGGACAATTTCGTGGTGGAACACGTCGCCCGTTGGTACGATTACTGGAGGGAGCGTCCCGGCACCGGATCCCGTGTGAGTTCGGGTGGCGTGAAGATAATCTTCTCCGACTCCAACACCCATTTCCGCGGAGTGGAGAACTATCGTCGCAGCGGAGTCACCGACCCTCTGCGCATACCAAAGGACAGCTACTGGGCTCATCAGGTGATGTGGGACGGATGGGTGGATATAGAAAAACCTCGTACCTACATCGTCGGCCACTGGAACTATGATGCCGGAACAGTGAAACCAGTATATGTTGTCTCCAACACCGATTCGGTGGACCTTTTCCTGAATGGAAGGAAACTGGAGGGAGGAGAGCGCAGCAATCATTTCCTTTTCACCTGGAAAGACCTGCCTTTCGAATCTGGAAAACTGGAGGCCGTTGGCTATAACGAAGGCCGGAAAGTGTCCGGATACAGTCTCGAGACTGCCGGTGCGCCCGATGCAATCAGACTAAGCGCAATATGCGACCCTGCCGGTTGGAGGGCAGACGGAGCGGATGTGGCTCTTGTGCAGGTGGAGGTTGTCGATAATCAAGGGCGTCGTTGTCCTCTGGCAAACAATATGATTCATTATGAACTTGAAGGACCGGCCGAATGGAGGGGAGGAATTGCCCAGGGAGAGAACAATTTCATTCTTGCTGAAGATTTCCCCGTCGAGTGCGGAGTCAACCGTGCCATATTGCGCTCAACCACTACGGCCGGAAAGATAATCCTAAAGGCCAGCGCCGACGGACTTAAGTCTGCGGAAATCACTCTTGAAACAGAGGTGTTTGAAACTAAGGGAGGTCTTTCGACCTATATTCAGGCCGATTATCTGAAGGGACGTCTTGACAGGGGTGAAACTCCTTCAGGACCGTCATACACCGATGTAGCTGTAGATGTTCCCATCGTTTCCGCTACCGCCGGAGTCAATGCCGAAAAGGCAAACTGCAGTTTTGACGACAATGAATTGAGCGAGTGGACCAATGACGGCCGCCTGTCAAGTGCTTGGATCAAATACCAACTCGGACGGATGGCACAGGTAGATGAAGTCTGCATCAAACTGACAGGATGGCGTATGCGCAGTTATCCCCTTCAGATTTTTGCGGGTGACGAACTTGTATGGGAAGGAGAGACAGAACGCAGCTTGGGCTATGTGCATATTCCGCTCAAATCTGTGATGACCCGTGAAATCACCATTATGCTCAAAGGTGCATCACAGGACGCTGACGCTTTCAGTGGCATTGTAGAAGTGGTAGCCCCTGCTGCGGGAGAACTTGATCTGTTCAAGGCCAAGGACGCAGAAAAGGAAAACCACGAACTTAGAATTGTGGAGATCGAATTCAAGGAATACCTGAACAATTGATAGAATTACTCCCAATGGACACTGATAGGGATGAATTCTATATGCGTGAAGCGATAAGAGAGGCGCGCACAGCGGCTTCGGAGGGTGAAGTTCCCATCGGAGCCGTTGTGGTGTGTCGTGACAGAGTGATTGCCAGAGGACATAACCTTACTGAGACCCTGCACGATCCGACTGCCCACGCAGAAATGATTGCACTTACCGCCGCCACCGAGGCGCTTGGAGGTAAATATCTGAATTCCTGTACTTTGTATGTTACTGTAGAGCCTTGTCCTATGTGCGCTGCGGCCTTGAATTGGGCTCAGATTTCCGCAATAGTCTATGGCGCTCAAGATCCCAGACGGGGTTTCACCTTGTATTCTCCATCCCTTCTACATCCCAAGACCATTGTACGTTCTGATGTCCTGTCTGATGAATGTTCCAGGATGGTAACGGATTTTTTCAAAAACCAAAGATAATATTTGCATTACTTGCACACTATGAATAAATATCTCTCATTGGCCATCACGACGGCAATGATGATTGTGCTTGCCACAACTTCATACGCCCAAACCATCCGCAGTTGGGAGGGTATTCAGGATTTCGGACTGTCTCAAATCGAGGAATCCTACAAACTACCTCCCGTCGAGTACTCAAGCCACATATTGTGGGGTTGGGAAGGAGATATGGATGCCAAGATAATGAGGAACGATCTGAATCTGATGCAGAGTGTGGGCACCAGAGTCATCAATATTGAACCGGGCTACGGCTTTCCATACGAGTATCTGTCCAAGGGATGGTTCAAAATGATCAATATGGCAGTGAAGGAGGCCAAATCCAGAGGAATGAAAGTGTGGCTTATCGATGATGCCAAGTATCCCAGCGGATTTGCCGGCGGAAAATTCTCCAGAGAGCGGCCTGATCTCAAGATGTGGGCACTTGTACGACTCGATGAGAGTATAGAACTCAAGGCTGGAGAGGAGATATCCGGGCAAGAGGTCCCTGCCGGTGCCGTATCTGCTGTAGCTACTTCCAAGGGAATGGCGAACAGACAGATACCCATAAAGGACGGCAAGATTTCGTTCAATGCCGGGGTGCGTGACTGGACAGTCATCTTTGCGGGTTATGCTCACAGGAGCGGGGATACCAGAGCCGTGAACAATCCGACCCGTGGCAAGGATACCACCAATTTTCTTCACGACCATCTGAATCCTGAAGCCGTGGATCAGTTTATAGAGTGGACACATCAGGCGGCCAAGGATGCGATAGGCAAGGAGTTCGGCAGTACGGTTCTCGGATTTCGCGGGGATGAGCCAGAGTATATGTACACTCCCTGGACTCCGGCCATCGTGGAAACGTTCATACATAAAAAGGGTTATGACCCTGTTCCTTTTTTTGCCAGTTTCTTCGCTCCTACCAGAACTGAATATGAAAAGAGGGTCAAGGCTGACTATTGGGACGTATGGTCGGAAATGTTTGCCGACAATTTCTTCAAACGTCAGGCGGACTGGCTCGAAGCCAACGGGATGGCCCATATCACCCATCTCAACAATGAACATATTATGCCTGTGAACATAGAGGCGAACGGTAGTTTCTTCCGCACTCTCAGCAAGGTCCAGATTCCTGGAGTGGATGTAATCAACAACCACGTAGGCATAGGAGTGGACAACGATTTCCCCAAACTTGCCTCCTCTGTGTCACACGTTTATGGAAAGCCCCGTGCCTTCAGCGAGACTATGGGAGCATTGCGCTCCAGCCTTGCTTCCAGCAAACAGGTTCTCAATTATCAGTTTGTGCGGGGAATCAATTATTTTGAATACAATTTCTGGAGTTCCAAGTCACAGACTGCCGAATCTCTGGCCTCAAAGCCGGATATGGCTTCGCTCACGGATTACATCAACAGAACCTCATATCTTTTCACGATGGGAGTTCCTGGAGCCCGTGTGGCAATGTATTATCCTACGCTATCGATGTGGCTGGGCAACAATGCTGTCTATTGGGACCTGTCCGAATTATCCCAACTTCTGCTCAGACATCAGGTCGATTTTGACTATGTTGATGACGATGCCTTCTTCGAGGCTCTGGAAGTGGGGCCGGGTTATCTCCTGAACAAGAGCGGACAGAAATACTATACGCTCATCATCCCTCCGGCGGATGTCATTTCAAAAAAGGCTTGGGCGAAAATAGAGGAGTTTATGCAACTCGGAGGAAAGGTTCTTTTCTGGGGTTCACGTCCTGATTACTTGGTTGGCAGGACTTTCACCGAGATGGAAGGCTTCCCTGATGTTCCCGATGCAGTGTATGAGCCTTACAAGAGATGGACAGAACAGGTGGAGAGTGTCCTTCCTGAACCTGAGTTTCAGATTTTGGCACAGCGTCCGCAGGGTAGCTATCTGACCGGCCCAACATCGGCTTATCGTGTCAATCCCGTCAGGCGGCCCGATATGGTCCGCCCCGTAATGCCGGCTTCTCTGCCCCAGTCTCAGTCCCAGTCTCAGTCCCAGTCCCAGCTCAAGCCCCAGTCTCAGCGTCGCACCACGGACTCACAGGCCTGGGTCACGATAGAGTCATTCAAGCGTCAGATGGGAATGACAGAGGTGATAATGCCTACAGACAGCATTATGTATACCCGCAGGGTGCTGAAGGACGCTGACCTTTTCTTTGTATTCAACGAGGGGGGCCGCGAACAGTCTTTCACAGCACGATTCGATGCTGTAGGCCGCGTAAAGGAATGGAATGGCTTCACCGGAGAGATATCCGAGCTTCCATTCTCCATCGTTGATGACAAAACAGTAGTCAATCTCACCATAGAGCCGTACGGAAGCCGTATAATCTCTATATCGAAGGACCATAAAATCTTCAATGTCAAAGATTTCGGAGCTATTGGCGACAGTACTTGTGTAGAGACCACGGCAATTCAGGCAGCGGCTGATGCAGCCTATGCCAATGGCGGCGGAGTAGTGGTGATTCCTGAAGGAACATATCTTTCCGGAGCCCTTTTCTTCAAGCCGGGAGTCGATTTGGAAATCCGTAAAGGAGCGACACTTGTCTCCACCGTGGATTCCGATGACTTCCCTCTGATTTCCACACGGTTCGAGGGTATCGAGCACAAATGGCGCAGTGCCTTGCTTAATTTCGACAATTCCAGAAATGTCCGTGTTTATGGTGAAGGAACCATATACGGACGTGGGCAGGAATGGAGGAACAACAAGAACAAGGACGGTCACTGGGGACGTCCCCGGATGATTTGCTTTACGAACTGTCCTGGGGGCTCAATTACAGGACTGACTATGAGAGACCACGCTTCGTGGTGTTTGCATATTCTTTATACAGATGGATTTACGATAGACGGAACCAATATCGGCGTCTCTTCATATATACCCAGTTCTGACGGCGTGGATATAGATTCATCCAGCAACGTGGAGATGCGTAATGTTTATACCTACGTCACTGATGACTGTTTGTCCATCAAGAGTGGCAAGAATGAGGACGGAAGGCGTGTGTCACGGCCTTCGATGAACATACACGTCGAAAACTGCAATTTCGATGGCGGGCACGGTGTTGCTATGGGAAGCGAGATATCCGGATGCATCAAGAACGTACTCATCGAAAATTGCGTCTGCGGTAAAGACAATCAGGCACCAGTCCGTTTCAAGTCCCAGCCCTCCCGAGGGGGAGTCGTTGAGAACATAACTTTCAAGAATATGAAACTCAACGACTGCGGCTGTTTCATCTCCTGCAACCTTATCTGGCGTATGGTGGAGGACTACGAACCATATAATCCCAGAACAATTCTCAGGAATATCAAGGTCATCAACGTAAGCGGGACGGCCCGAAGTGTCGGGGAAATTGCCGGAGATCCGGATTCTCCGATTCAGGAGGGGACTTTCAAATTCGAAGGATGCAGATTGGAGGTTCAGCGCGGTTTGAAACTCAACAATGTGAATCAGCAGAATTTCGACGGCATAGAGATGATACTCCCCGAGGGTATACAGGCTATCAACAGAGTGAAACCCGGCGAAGTTGTCCCCGGACAAGGTCCGCAGATGCGGCGTCAGCAGTGATATTACTGAGCGATTGTTTTGTCAGTGAAAAGTACGCCGGCAAGATGATCGCACTCGTGCTGGAAGATTACGGCTGTAAAGCCGGTGACCGTTTCGCTGGTGTCTCGCAGACTGTTCATCGAAGTGTATGTGATGTCTATGTCACGGCTACGCATAACAACTCCTCTCTGGTCCGGCACACTGAGACAGCCTTCAGTACCTGCTGTCATCTCTCCCCTCATAGCAGTGATTCTGATGTTCGGATATACTTCGAACGGCTCGCCATCTTTGTCCAATCGCTGGACTGCCACGATTCTCCTTGTCACTCCAATCTGTGGGCCCGCTATCCCGACTCCGTCTTGACTGGGATCGGTGACGGTATGAACCATTTTTCGTGCAAGAACTGCGAAAGTACCTTCTGAAATGGCTCTGGCAGGTATGTCAGTACACTCGCTTCTTAGTATTGCAAGTTCTTCAGGAACATCAGCCGAGAGTACTTTCATCAGTTCGGGACTGCTGCCAATCAGATTAGCTTCTGTTTTGGTCCAGGTTTTCTGAGAAGAGCAGGAATTCAAAGCGGTTAAAACAGTAAGCAACAGAGCGGATAATAGCTGAAATATTTTATGCATACTACAAATTTATCATAAAAGTTCTGATAGTGGTGTGTGGTTTCAATCGGAATTGCTAAATTTGCAACGGAATTGGGGTATGGTGTAATGGCAGCACTCAAGTTTTTGGCACTTGCAGTTCAAGTTCGAATCTTGATACCCCAACTTTTTTAAGAAGCTGTTTTGAAATGA
>DCIN01000033.1:0-16099 GCA_002315815.1 Bacteroidales bacterium UBA1725
TATGACGGCAGGGTCGAAATGAGGAACATTCACGATGGGACCGTTGTCTTCGATCTGTGCGGGCATCTCACTTTCTCGGTGATGTACACGTTATATGACCATAAGACAGACGGGCTCGTGGACGGAAAGATTCATTATACCTTTGTCAAACAATAAGTGAAAGAGAATGAATAAAGCCTTTTTGTGCATTGTGCTGCCGCTGCTTCTGTGCGGCAGCATATATGCACAATCAGATTATCAGCTCACCGGGTATGTCCTGTCGGAAGAGTCGAAAGAGTGCCTGATAGGAGCTGTCGTGTGGTCCGGCGATTGCTGGACAGTATCCAACGAATACGGCTATTTTTCCCTGAAACTGAAGTCGGGGAAGCATATTGTCAAGTGTTCGTTTCTCGGGCGGCAAACGGCGGAGGCCAGTGTCTCTATGGACGGCAACAAGAGCCTCGATTTCACAATGTCCTCGGTCGGGAGCATTGATGAAGCGGTGCTTGAAGCGGAATACTGCCCTCCCCTGCCTCCTTCGTATATGGGAGTGCTGGACATCCCGAAGTCATACATCACGAATATGCCGTCAGTGCTGGGAGAACCGGATTTGCTGAAGACGCTTCAGAAGATGCCCGGAGTGCAGGGAGGAATGGAGGGTTTCTCGGGTATGTATGTCAGAGGTGGAGGAAGTGAGGAAAACCTTATGCTTCTGGACGGCGTGCCCATATACAATGCGACGCATCTCCTGGGACTGTTCTCATCCTTCACTCCCGAAGCCATCAAACAGGTGACATTCTACAAGGGCTTCTTCCCTGCGAAATACGGCGGGAGGGCTTCAAGCGTGCTTGATGTCAGGACAAACGAAGGGAGTTCGCAGGCGGTCAGCGGGACGGTAAGTGTCGGACTTCTGGACGGCAGGTTCTATATCGAAGGGCCGATATGGAAGGACAGAACTTCTTTCAGCCTGTCTTTGAGAGGGATGAACACGCTTGTCGTATTCCCATTTGCCAAGGCTTTCGGTTTCCCTTATTATGGCTATTTCTATGATGTGACCGGAAAACTTACACATCGGTTCAAGAATTCGGATCGTCTCTATCTGTCATTCTATCACGGAAGGGACAGGTTCGATTACAAGAAATCCGAAACAAAATCATTTACATACAAAGATAAAAACGACCGGATAAAAAGGGGGACCAATACGGATAATGAAGAATATGGGTTGTCCTGGGGTAATACTATGGCTGCAATACGGTGGAACCATACTTTCGGAGGGGCGCTTTTCTCTGATTTATCAGCTTCGTGGACCAGTTATAAGATGAATGAGAACTCTCTGGACGGGAGCACGCACGTCACTGATTCCACTTATGGATTCACCAACACCAGATTGAACAGTTCGAGGATATCGGATATCAATGTCGTCTGGGATTTCCTGTACAATCCGTCTTCTTTCCATAAGATTAATTTCGGCATCTCCGGCACGATGCATTCTTATTCTCCAGAAAGGAAAATGTCCCAGCATATTGAGAAGAATGGGAATGCCGGGACACCTGCCGCCCAACAAGGAAAGGTCAATTTTATGACAGGAGGGGAATACGCCTTGTATCTGGAAGATGATTTCAATCTGGGCCACAAATTCAGTGCGAGTGTCGGAGTCCGGGCGACATTGTTCACAACCCAGGGCAACAATTATTTCTCTTTCGAGCCCAGGGTCAGTATGGGATACAAGATCATTCCGTCCCTATCCGTCAAGGCTTCCTATTCGAAGATGTCCCAATATGCTCATATGCTGGCATCCGGAACGTTGAGTCTGCCTTCGGATTTGTGGGTGCCCATCACGAAGAACATCAAACCGGTATTGGCGGATCAGGTTTCCGTCGGGCTGTTCTTCTCAAATGCTGAAGACTGGCAATCTTCCGTCGAGGCATACTACAAGAAAGAGAAAAACGTCCTCGAATACAAAGACAGCAAACTTGTGTTCACAAGCTCCAACGATTGGGAGCAGGATGTGGAAATGGGCATAGGTACGAGCAAGGGAATAGAATTGCTGGTTCAGAAGAACAAGGGAGCCGTCACCGGATCCCTGTCTTATACTTTATCCAAGACCGACAGGGTTTTCCCTGACGGGACCATCAATGCCGGCAAGCCGTTCCCCTTCACTTACGACAGGCGGCACGTGATTGACATATTCGCCAATTGGAAAATCAACGACAGGGTCAGTCTTAACGGATCTTGGTCTTTCGCATCCGGTAATATGATGACAGCTTCCTGGAGGACGATAGCCGTGATCGACACAAAGGGAAATGCAGATATGGTATCATATATCTCCGGGCGGAACAACTACAGGCTGCCGCCGAGCCACAGACTCGACCTCTCTGTCAATCTCAAGAAAAAGAAAGCCCACGGAGAGAGAATCTGGTCATTTGGCCTGTATAACGTCTATGGTGCCAAAAATCCCAACTGGGTGGTGAACGACCATGAAACCAGGACAGGGAAAGACGGGGAAATATACATATACAATTATTTGAGCCAAAGGACATTCTTGACGATTATGCCTTCGGTCAATTATACTTTCAATTTCAGATGAAACGTTTTTTGAATGCATTGGTGTTCGTCGGAGTCTTCACGGTTTGCCTGTGCTCCTGCGAAATTGCGATAGATCTCGGCGATGACGGTCTGGGACGCGTCCTTCTGATGAATGCCCAGATGAGCACTGCCGATACGACCCACACCATATATCTGGCCACAAGCGAGCAGACAGGATTCTCCTCCGTGAAGCAGGCTGTCATATCCTGCTATGTCAACGGGACGCTTGTCAATGTGTCAGACACCATTGATGATGTGGAGGAAATCGGATATTTTGCAAAACAGTCGGTATCCGTTCTTCATATCAAGGCATCATTCGCTCCCGGAGATCTGGTCTGTATCAAGGCATCTTCGGGTGATCTTCATTGTGAGGCTGAAGTTACCGTGCCGGCTGCACCTGTCATACTCGATGCCAAGGTTGAAAAATGCGTATCTGATTATGACTGCTCGATGGGTGACTACAAATTCACCATTGATATAGAGGATTTGAAAGACGAGTACAATTATTATTTTCTGAACGTCCTGGACGTATCGTATGTGGTGGTGACAAAAACTGACAGCCATTGGTACAAAGCTGGATATATTATGAATCGGCAGGATGAACTGCCGAGATTCAACACAGAAGGAGAGCCTCTTCTGCATTCCTCCGGAATCGGACCCTCCATAGGCAATTCTTACAACAGCTATTTCAATAACAAGCAGAATCTTTTCTCTGACGCTTCGTTCCGGGATTCGAGATACAACTTGAAGTTTTATTCAACAAGGGGATTCTCCATCACACCTCGTACAATGTCAACAGGAGAGGAGATGATCAGCCATAACATAGCGGTCATACAGATCTTCAACATCTCGAAGGATGAATATTTGTATCAGGACTGCTATCAGTTTGACAATTCCTCCGAAAGCGGGACTTTCCTGACAAACGAACTTGTGTATCCCTGCAACGTGACAGGCGGACTGGGTTTCGTGTCAATCAACGCGGCGACGGAGTACGTGCTCAATGTGTCTTCTTTTCTTCATGATATCGATCATTTTTCTCACGGAATCCCTATCGAATGAGGCATTATTTCATCCGATAAGGGGCGTCGTCGGGAAGCTCGGCAAAAGCCAGAACGACCCCAAGCGCTTCATCAAGAGCGGGAGGAACGCTTCGACGGTAAGTCCAAACGGAGTATTCGATAAACTTCTTATATTTGCTAAGAAAAGAGAAAAATAAGTTGGTCTATGAAGAAATTATTTAAAGCTTTATTTTCTTTCCTCGCCGTCATCGTTCTCACGGTCATTTTCATCTGGAGAGGCGAACTTCTTTCTGTCTTGTCAGTCAAGTCTGTGGACGGTAACGAGTTCTTGTATTCAATGGAATACAAAGCCCCGTATGATTTGGACGATGTCATTTCACACAATCTGGATGCCAATACCAAACTTCTTTCCTACGTCGTGGAGAAGATTGCCAAGGGCCTGCCAGTCAAGTTGGATGCATCAAAACAGAAAGGGCCTTCGTTCGATGCCAACTGTACAAGTTTCCAGGCGGCTAAAGCTGACAGTAACGGATATTGGTATGGGCGAAACTACGATTTCTTCAAGAATCCCACACTTGTGGTGACTTCTCACCCGCGAAAGGGCTACGCATCCATTTCCGTATGCGATATGGCTCACTTCGGTTACTCTCTGGAGAAACTTCCTTCCTGTTTCAAGGAGAAGTTCCTGTGTCTTGCCTCCATCTACGCACCTATGGACGGAATCAATGAAAAGGGACTCTGCACATCGATAATGGCACTACCCAAACAGCCAGCCCAACAGGACAATGGTCGGAACAGGGTTGGAACATCCATACTTATGAGACTGTTCCTCGACCGTTGCGCTACTGTGGACGAAGCACTTGCGCTGCTGGAGACTGTGGACGTCCGCCACGATGCGGAAGCCGGTTCCGGCTATCACTATATGGTTGCTGACGCTCAAGGAAACTGCGCCGTAATAGAATTCGACCTGTACGACGGATGGAAGACTATGATCACACGCAAGCCTGAAGGACAGAACTGGATGCACATCACCAATCACCTGCTCAATCCCAAATACTACACCGAAAATCCGGACCCCGTTCTGGGTAACCCCCACAGTCGCAGCTGGTGGCGATACGAAACCGTTGGCGAGTATCTTTCTTCGCACAACGGAATTCTGACCTTCGACGAGGCAAAGGAGTGCCTCTCACAGGTGCACTGGGAGAACCTCGTATGGGATACTGGCCTTGTGGAGGACACACAGTTCAGCAACATCTATGACCAAAGTGAGATCAGCCTGTCGCTGCACAACTGGAACGACTACTCCACCACCAAAAAATTCATACTTGGTGAAGCGAAAAGAATAAGTTGGTAAAGATTTGCGAGTCTTTGTATTGAAGTGAACTGGAAACGCTATTCCAGATTGGCGTCAAGCGTGACGGACTCTCCGGCAGCAAGGCTGATTTCTCTTGTCTTCTCTCCGTAACGGACAATGAAGGGCTTTCCAAGATTGCTCTTGATTGTGCAGCTTACCAACACACCGTCTTTCCAGGATATGCTTACATCATAATTTCCTCTTGCCTTGAGACCGGAGACCGAACCGGCTGCTTTCCAACCGGGCATAAGGGCGGGGAGGATTGATATCTCGCCGGCGTGGCTCTGAAGAAGACTCTCCGCCATTCCCGCCGTCAGACCGAAATTGATATCTGACTGATTGGATCCGGAGAAATGCAGGTTATTTCCGAAACCGCCGAATGGATAGCCATTGGTTATGAATATCTTCCGTAGAATCTCCTCCGCCTTCTCTCCGTTTTCAAGTCTTGCCCACTGACATACGTCAATGGCACTGTTCCAGAATGATGTGACAGGCCTGGGTTCAAGCCAGGTTTCAACGGCTTTGGCAAGTTCAGGAGTGCCGCGCAAGGTGATGGAATTGCCGGGGAACAGGCCGAAAGTTCCGGACCAGTTGTGATTCTCCCAGCCGCGTGTCCAGTCTTCTATCCAACCTTGAAGCATCCCGTTCGGAGCTATCATATATGGAGGTATCTGCTCAAGAGCCTTCGCGAGTTCCGCGCTGAAATCGCTGTCCACGCCCAATATGGACGATGCGGCGATGCAATGAGGGAAAAGGTCTCGGATCAGGGCATTGTCCATCGTGGTGGAGGGAGCCAGAAACTGCTCTTCCGGATTTCCGTCAATGAAGTAGCCCTGTTCGGGAGACATTGAGAACGGAATCGTCAGATAGCCGTAGTTGGGGTTGACTTCAAGTATATCCATCACAAACTCAGCAGCTCCCTTCATAATGGGATAATACTTTCTGAGGAAGTCAATGTCCTCGGTGTAGAGATAATGTTCCCAGATGTGCTGGCAGAGCCATACCCCGCCCATAGGCCACATTCCATATCTTGCGGCATCGACCGGAGCGGTACCGCGCCATATATCAGTATTGTGGTGAGCGACCCAGCCGTCGGCATCATAATAGATTCTTGCAGTCTTTGCACCATTTTCGGCAAGGTCCTCAATAAGATGGAAAAGAGGCTCAGTACATTCGGACAGATTTGTGACCTCAGCAGGCCAGTAGTTCATCTCCGTGTTGACGTTGATGGTATACTTGCTTCCCCAGTTGGGAAGAAGGTCCTGATTCCAGCGGCCTTGAAGGTTTGCGGGTTCACTGCCTTCCCTGCTGGAAGAAACGGTGATATAGCGTCCGAACTGGAAAAACTTCGCCAGCAGATCGGGGTCAGCCTCCCCTTTCTTCAAGGCATCCATACGCACGTTAGTCGGCTTTTCATTCATATCAAGCCCATCGACATTGAGATGGACCCGACTCATCAGGCCGGAAAAATCCTTCAGGTGAGTTGCTTTCAGCTCTTTATATTTCTTACCCTCGACTCCTGAAAGAATCTTTTCGCAACGGGCGGAAGGGTCTCCGCTGATATCATCGTATTTCACATAGTCAGTGGCTATTGCAAGCACAAAAGTAACGGCATTTGCATCTTTCACCACAAGGCTGGAATCCGTCGCTGCGAGAGTTCCCTTTTCGGGCATCGCGACGACATCCGCCTGGAAACTCATCCCGTCGCCAGCGACCTTATGAACAAGGCTGAAATCCCTGGGAGCCTTGTAACTCCAGGTCCCATTCACAGTCAAGCGATTACCGGAAGTGCCGACAGCCCTCTCAAAAGGGCTTTTGAGTTTTGCCTCCACATTCACCTGCCCCGGCTTGTCCGCCGACAATCTCATTACCATCACGTGGTCAGGATAGGACATAAACAGTTCCCTTGTCATTCTGACTCCTCTCTGGGTATATTGAACCTTAACTACACCGGTCTCCATATCCAGTTCACGGCAGTAGTCGGTGAAAGGTTCATCTCCATTCATAAAATCCAGAAGAAAATCCCCGACAGGTACATAAGTCTGCTGGTTTTTAGGATTCCCGTAGAAATGTTCGTCAACCAGATTTTCGGCTTCCTTGTATTTCTTTTCATACATCAGGGCCTTGATACGATCATAGTAGTCGTGGGCACCGGCGACATTGTAGTCCTGCGGACGGCCGGACCAGAAAGTGGATTCGTTTAGAGCAATTCTCTCATTGTCAACACGGCCGAAAACATTTCCGCCCATATAGCCGTTACCTATCAGCAATCCGTCCAGCCAGACATCTCCGGCCGGCTGGTCATACCACAACACCATCTCCCGGCTTGATTCGGGAAGATTCTCATCACAAGAAATGAACACTGGCAGAACAAGTGCGAAAAGCAACAGTTTTTTGGAGGCAAACATAAGGTTATCAGTTTATTATTTGCAAATATTACCTTTTCATTGTCAAGGCGTTGAACAAGTGCGGTTCAAACAAGAGACCTAATCAGAGTCTCACGGTTGCCGGGCAGGAAATCGATGACCGGAACCTCTATCATCGTATAGCAACCGGGACGCTGCCTGGTGACGGCACGGGCACTCATAACAAGCACCTGACCGGTAAGCGCCGGGTTGTTTATCTTCATATTGAACTCGAAAAACTGATTGGCAGTGATACCTGAAGATCCCTCACGGACTATGTTGACCCCGTGATTCATACTGTTGTAAGGGTCTATGCTCTCAACAGCCTTGACCTCCGTCTTGTCCGAAGAGAAATATGGGTCGGAGCATATTGCATCCCTGACCTGTTCATATTCGGCTCCATCTTCCAGAACTACATACACGAGTCTGTTGTGCACACCCTTGCCGGCGGGAAGAGTGAGGCTGAGTGCATCCTTGACACCAGACTTGGACTTCACTACCACTGTGTGCCCCATAGACCGGCCGGGACCGAAATTGGTATAGCTCTGTCCGTCAGGAGCAAGTCCGCTCAGAAGGGCACGGACTATTGAATCGCTTCCCGGGTCCCATCCAGCAGAGATGATGCTCGCAGCAGAATGTTCACGGGCGGCAGAATCCAATGTGCTGCGGAGTTCCCATATCTGAGAGTGAATATCGAAACTGTCCACAGTACTGATTCCCATCGAGAGGTACTTCAATGCGTTCTCCTCAACTTTTCTGGAAGGAGTCGCGAGTATGGCCACATCCACCTTTCCAAGTTCACGGATATCAGAAACTACATCTATATCCGCAAGTTCGGGAAATCCGTTTTTGGATGCGTCTCTTCTGACCAGACCGGCACACTCCATATCAGGTGCAAGCCTGAGAGCTTCCAGAGCATATCTGCCGATATTGCCGTAACCTACTATCGCTGTTCTAATCTTTTCCATTATATTGAGAATTATTATGTTTTTATTCAATTTCACCCTCGAAAAGAGTCGGTCCGGTAAGCCATACTCCTGAAAAATCTCCTCTATCATTTCTGCGGAACTCCACTTCAAGGCTATCCTGCCTGGTGAATACTGTAACGGTAGAGAAAGGTAATGGTGAGGATGGCAAAGGAGAGATTGGTGAAGGAGAGATTGGTGAAGGTGAGACGACGGATGCGGCAAGTGCCGCCGCCACGGCTCCTGTACCACAGGCAAGAGTCTCAGATTCAACTCCTTTCTCGTAGGTACGTATCTTCAATCCTCCTCCGGGTAAAGTCTGGACGAAATCCACATTAACCCCCACAGGGGCGAATTCCGGCCTCAGGCGCAATTCTCTGCCCCGCTTCGGGACATCCACAGTTTCGACATCATCCACAAAAAGCACAAGGTGCCTGGCTCCGGTATCAAGCAAAAGCCCTCCACAGACACTCACCGGCTCCGTGACATCATTCATCTGAAGACGCACGGTCTTACATTCCCCGAGATGGGAGAGAATCTCCGCCCTGTGCAGTCCATCCGGAGCCTCGAAAATATAATCCCGTGAATGGAAGGGTTTGACTCCAAGATAATCTGCGAACGCCACAATGCATCTCCCTCCGTTACCGCACATCATCCCGCCGGAACCGTCAGAATTGAAATATTCCATTCGGAAATCCGCCTTACGTGAATTATCCAGCACCATCAGGGCATCGGTCCCATTCAGCATACAGAAGGTATGTACGAAGTCTGGTTTCCTGAATCTGGATACGTCCAGATTGCGACCGTCCACGACCACGAAAGTGTTGCCGGCACCGGAATATCTGTAGAGCATTGTCTGTCCCTCCCTGTTTTATTCGGTACACCTGACTGTCATCTCCCCGCAAGCAGGGATTTCATAAGGCTGAAAGTAGGCTCGGCAGGATACGATAGTGGCAGACGCACATCGGCCTCCATCAGGCCCAGAATATTCATTCCGGCCTTTACAGGGATGGGATTGCTTTCCACAAAGCAGGCCTTGAAAATCGGGGACAGGGTGGATTCGATGGCACGCGCTTTTACGAAATCGCCGTCCAGAGCCGCAGCCGTCATCGCTGACACTTCGGCCGGCAGAAGATTGGAGGCTACTGAGATGACTCCACCGGCACCCACTTCCATTATATCCAGAGTCATATCGTCATCTCCACTGAGCACGGTAAAGCCTTCGGGAGATTCCTTGATTATCTCCGCTATCTGGTCGAATTTTCCGGATGCTTCCTTGGTGGCCACGATGTTCTCCACATCACGGGCAAGTCTCAGACAGGTCTGCGCAGTCATATTGGCACCTGTACGTCCCGGCACATTGTAAATAACCACAGGCTTGTCGGTTGATTCTGCTATCTTCTTGAAGTACAGGTACTGTCCTTCCTGGGTAGGTTTGTTGTAGAAAGGTACCACGACCAGCCAGGCATCGACTCCGTAAGGCTCAAGCAGTCTTATGTTGTCCAACGTAGCCGGTACAGAATTGGAACCGCAGCCCACTACAACCGGGAGTCCTCCGCAATGCTCGTGGGTAAGCCTGAGCAGTTCTGTCTTTTCTTCGCGGGACAGGGAAGGAGTCTCTCCTGTAGTTGCGAGTGCAACCAGAAAATTCACTCCGGAAGCAACCTGCCTGTCCACAGCCGCAACATACGCGGCATAGTCCACACCGCCGTCTGAAAGGAACGGAGTAACGAGCGCCGTTCCACAACCTTTAAGCTCTGTCATAGTATCAAATCCTTGAATTCGTGAACACCTGTCAAACCTTCTGTCAAAAGGGCCGCAGCGACCGCACCCTCGGCGAAACCCTCGCGTGAGAAGGCCTCGTGAGTGAAACTGAGCCTGTCCACTGAGGACAGAAACTCTGCCGTATGAGTTCCGGGCACCTCTCCTATGCGCTGAGATTCTATCTGAGGCTCTATGCCCAGAGTGTCTGTGATTATCCTGCCTACAGATTTGGCTGTACCGCTTGGTGCGTCAAGCTTGTGAATATGATGTATTTCCTCCACTTTGGGAGTATAGCCCTGTCCCTTGAGCACCTCGCAGACCCTCTGCACGGCGGCAAAGAAGGCATTGACTCCGATGGAGAAATTGGATGCCCAGACAAGAGGGGTTCCAGCCTCAGCAAACGCCCCGAAGACCTCGTCCTTGATGTCATACCATCCTGTGGTTCCAACCACCACTGCCTTATACATCCCGGCCATTGTACGGAAGTTGGCACGGAATGCGTCAGGCGTGGTGAAATCTATGCAGACACACTCCGCAGCAAGTTCGCGGGAGACTCCGCACACATCCTCCGTGGCACAGGCCAGTTCTATCCCCCGCCTTTCAAGCACGGTCTCGATGATATGTCCCATCTTGCCGTAGCCACTGATTATCACCTTCATAGCTTTCTATCTAATTATATCGTTGATGACTCCTGTAGCGGCCTCACGTGCGCCTTCGCCCGCTCCCTTGATGACCAGAGGAGCGGAGAATTCCTTCTTGATGACTATTACGTTTTCTGTTCCGCTTATCCAGTAGAACGGGTTGTCAGTCCCAACCAGCTGCATTTTGATTTCCGCCTTGTAGCCTGTGCGCGATTTGGCGTCGCGGCGTATTGAAGCGACAAAACGCTGGCGTTTGTCAAGAGCGTCGAGCTCGGCCTCCCTCTTGATGAAGTCCGGTTCCGAAGCCTCCAGCATAGAGTAGAAGTCTTCCAGTGAGCAGTTGAAGAACTCTTCGGGAAGCATAGGCGTCACTTCAACGTCCTCAGCCTCGAGAGGCACTCCGGCTTCACGGGCGAGAATGAGAAGTTTGCGCAGAGCGTCCTTGCCTTCAAGGTCGGTACGGGGATCCTGCTCAGTCAGACCGGCTATCTGTGCCTTCTGGAGCAGTTTGGCAAAACTGTCTGTATTGGCTCCGTCATAACCCGTGATGATATGATTGAGTGTGCAGGACACCACCGCCTCTATGGAGATGAGGTCGTCATTGTAACCGGAAGAACCGGAAATCGATTCGAGTATCGGAAGAGCCGTACCCACCGTAGTGTTGTAGCGGAGAAAACAGCCGTTGCGCAATGCTGCCTGTTTCATTGCCGCATATTCCACATAGGGAACGGCGAAGGAACGGCGGTTGGAACTTACGATGTTGATTCCGGCATTCAACAGACTGACATATTTACGGTAGATATCCTCGCTGTTGGTGCAGTCAACAAACACCGAACGCCTGGGTGCTTCGGCTATGACCCTGTCCACGAACTGCCGGTCGCTGGAGATGCTGCACAGGCGAATCTCCTTACCTGCCCGTGTGCCTGTTCCTGCGGCGATGAAGCGTTCGAGAGATCGTCCTACAGATCCGTGTCCGGCAACATAGACATCCACCGCAGAAGGCTTGGCGAATTCGAAGAATTCCCTGTGCAGGGCGGCACAGGCTTGTTTTTCCACCGCCTTGCGGACTTTGAGAATAATGCAGTGATTCTCGGAACAAGTATCTATGGCTACTATTCCGGCATCCTTGAGAGCCGTTACGGCCCGTTTCAGCGACAAGTCAACATCTATGGGACCGTCGGCCACAAGGCAGATGCACTCGTCCTCCCCGGAACTGAAATTGCTCACTCCCATCCACTCGCATATCTTGCGCTTGCCCAGATTCTCAATCGTGGTGCCCGGATTGGCGGGGTCGAAGGTGTTCTTGATGTTGATGGCTATCCCGGATGCCATCGCAGGAGCCACGGTGGGGGCATAGAGAACCTTGGCCCCGTGTTCGGCCATACAAAGAGCAGATTCGTAAGACATCTGCGGAATGGTCCTTGCGGCGGATACCGTCTTGGGATTGGTGGTCATTATTCCCGGCACGTCAGTCCATATCTGAAGTGAATCGGCTGAGGTCGCTGCGGCGAACAAAGCGGCGGAATAATCGGAACCGCCGCGGCCGAGGGTAGTCGGACAACCCTGGCTGTCACGGGCTATGAAACCGGGAGCCACGAAAATGACTGTTCCCGGTTCGGATTCCACTGCCTTCCGGATGTTGGTATAAGTAATGGTCTCTTCCACCTTGATACCATCCGTGCGTACAAGGTCACGGGAATCGAGCCACTTGACCTTGCATCCTTCGGCAAGGAACTTGGCGGCAAGTATCTTGGTGGACAGAATCTCTCCGTATGTCTGTATCTCCTGTTTCCGGGCATCGGAAATGCTTTTGTCCCCGAGGATGGAAGTGACAAGAGCATTGAGTTCATCGAATACGGTGTGCAGTTCCTCAAGCACGGCTTTTCTCTCATCTCCCGTGAATAGACGTTTGACGATGGCATCGTGACGACCGCAAAGAGCCTCAAGCAGTGAAAGACAGGAGGAGTCCCCCAGCGATGCGAGGCGGCCGGACTCAATAAGAGTGTCCGTACACCCGCTGATGGCGGAACTGATGAGGATGACCTTGTCATCATTGGAAGCGGCCTCGACAATGTCAAGGACCCTGGAGATGTTGGTGGCGCTTGCAACCGAACTCCCGCCGAACTTTAAAACCTTCATTTGTATCTATACTAACCAATTGTCTCTTATTTTCGTGCAATACTGGCTCCTAGTGCATTCAGACGAAGGTCGATGTCTTCATATCCCCTGTCTATCTGCTCGATGTTGTCTATCTCGGAAGTTCCGCTGGCAGACATAGCGGCCAGAAGCATTGCAATTCCTGCCCTGATGTCCGGAGAAGTCATACGCCCGGCCCTCAGGTTCATCTTGTGGTCGTGACCGATAACCACGGCACGATGGGGGTCACAGAGGATTATCTGAGCACCCATATCGATGAGCTTGTCCACGAAGAACAATCTGCTTTCGAACATCTTCTGATGAATGAGCACGCTGCCCTTGCACTGCGTGGCCACCACCAGCATCACGGAAAGAAGGTCCGGGGTGAGACCGGGCCAGGGAGCGTCGGCCAGAGTCATAATTGAACCGTCCATAAACGATTCTATCTCATAACTGTCCTGTTGTGGAACATATATGTCGTCACCTCTCTGCTCGAGTCTGACACCGAGACGGCGGAAACAATCCGGAATGATGCCCAGATTGACCCAGGACACGTTCTTGATGGTAAGTTCACTGCGGGTAATGGCGGCGAGGCCGATGAATGAACCTACCTCAATCATATCCGGCAGAACCCTGTGCGAAGCACCGTGCAGACTGCTCACTCCGTGTATTATCAGCAGATTGGAACCTATGCCGTCAATCCTCGCCCCCATTGACACAAGAAGACCGCAGAGTTGCTGTATGTACGGCTCGCAGGCAGCGTTGTATACTGTGGTCGTGCCCGTCACGAGCACAGATGCCATTATGATGTTGGCTGTACCGGTGACCGATGCCTCGTCGAGAAGCATATAGCAACCTTTGAGCCCATATTCTGAACTGAGATGATAGGCGTGTTTATCCTGTTCATACGCACAGACAGCCCCCAGTTTTACAAATCCTGAAATATGAGTGTCCACCCTGCGCCTTCCTATCTTGTCTCCTCCGGGAGTAGGGAACCAGGCCTCGCCGAAACGGGCCAGAAGAGGACCGACAACCATCACGGAACCTCGGAGAGCGGCACAACGTCTCACGAAATCCTCACTCTTCACATATTCCAGGTCTATATTCTCCGCCTTGAAACGGTACTCTCCCTTCGCAATACGGTCCACCTTCACGCCCATAGTACGGAGGAGATCCATAAGATTCCGGACATCGAGTATTTCTGGGATATTGGATATGGTGACGGTCTCCGGAGTCAGAAGCACTGCGCTGATGACTTCAAGTGCCTCGTTCTTGGCACCTTGCGGAGTAATACTGCCGTGCAGACAATGTCCGCCTTCTATCACAAACGAACTCATAACCAACAAATATAGTGAAATTAGATTATCTTTGTTTTCCACAAACGTCCGTTTATGAGAATAATCAGAGATTTTGACCTCAGCAGCTTCAACACTTTCCGGATTAAGGTGAAGTGCGCCTGCTTCGTAGAGTATGAAAGTGCAAAGGAACTCGAGACTCTGGACTGGGACAGCCTGCCACAGCCCGTACGCCATATCGGTGAGGGAAGCAACCTTCTTTTCACGGGAGACTTCCCCGGAACCATACTGCACTCCTGTATAGGATACATCAAATATGTGGATATGGGTCTGGATGAAGTGCCTGTGATAGTCGGTTCAGGAGTGAAATGGGACAGTTTCGTGGAGCAGACCTGCCGTCACGGACTGTGGGGAGCGGAGAACCTGTCTCTGATTCCGGGAGAAACCGGAGCTGCCGCAGTTCAGAACATCGGAGCCTATGGGGCAGAGATCAAGGACATCATTTCAGGAGTGGTGTGTTATGACCTTCAGGAGAGGAAGAAAGTAAAATTTCCCGCGGGTGAATGTCGGTACGCCTACAGGGATTCCCTGTTCAAGGAAGCAGGAGGGAGATATATAGTCACATCCGTGCTTTTCAGACTGACACGCAGATACAGACCCCTTCTGGATTACAAGGGCATACGTCAGGCTCTGTGTCTGGAAGTGAACGCCCGGCCTGACGACCTGACCCCTATGCAGCTGCGCGAGGCCATAATAGAAGTACGTCGCAGCAAACTCCCGGATCCGGGAGAACTGGGGAGTGCCGGAAGTTATTTCAAGAATCCTGTCGTAAGAGCCACTGACTTCGCCGGAATCATAGATTTGGCGCGTCGTGATTTCGGAAATGACGTTTCCATTCCCCATTACATCAACCCTGACGGAACCATCAAGATTCCGGCAGCCTGGCTCATTGAGAAAAGCGGGCTCAAGGGTTCGACCTGCGGTGGAGCCGCCGTCTATGAAAAACAGCCTCTGGTAATAGTGAATGCTACAGGAGATGCCTGTCCGGAAGACATACTGGCTCTCGAAAGCCATATAGTCTCAACAGTACAGGAACGCTTCGGCATCACGCTGCATCCGGAAGTGGAGCATATCTAGCTCTCAGTCACTCCGCCGTATTCTCTTCCACCGTATTCTCACTCTGCCGTACTCTGAAGGTAGAGTTCATCCATCTGAATCCGGTCAATCTTTGAAGGAGAATCTATCATCACGTCACGACCCTGATTATTCTTGGGGAATGCTATGTAGTCGCGGATTGTCTCCTGTCCGCCGAAAAGGGCGCAGACGCGGTCAAAGCCGAATGCAAGACCTCCGTGAGGGGGAGCTCCGAACTTGAACGCATTGATTATGAAGCCAAACTTGTACTCAGCATCCTCTTTGGATATTCCGAGGACTTCGAACATACGGCTCTGCATATCGGCATTGTGAATTCTGATGGAACCTCCGCCGAGTTCAGTTCCGTTGAGAACGAAGTCGTATGCATTGGCACACACTCTCTCAAGATCTTCTTTCTTGTCAGAATAGAACCACTGCTCGTGTTCGGGCTTTGGAGCGGTGAAGGGATGATGCATAGCATAGAAGCGATTGTCCTCGTCTGACCATTCGAGCAGAGGAAAATCTACAATCCACAGAGGGGCGAAGACTTTCGGGTCTCTGAAACCGAGGCGGTTGCCCATCTCGATACGGAGAACTCCGAGCTGGTTCTGGGTCTTGCGTCTGGCTCCGCAAAGCACAAGCACAAGGTCTCCGGCCTTGGCTTCCACAGCATCTGCCATAGCTTTTACCTCTTCCGGACTGTAGAACTTGTCAATGCTGGACTTCACGCTTCCATCTGCATTGACCTTGATATAGACAAGTCCCTTGGCTCCGACCTGAGGGCGCTTCACCCATTCGGTGAGTTCGTCAATCTGCTTGCG
>DCIN01000033.1:16236-16577 GCA_002315815.1 Bacteroidales bacterium UBA1725
TTGTCGGAACCGTAATTGTCCATAGCATCGTACCAGGTCATTCTGGGGAGAGGGTTCGGGATGTCCACGCCGAGTGCGTTCTTGAACATAGAACGCATCATTCCCTCGAACATATTCAGCACATCCTCCTGCTCCACGAAAGACATCTCGCAGTCTATCTGAGTGAATTCGGGTTGGCGGTCAGCACGCAGGTCCTCATCGCGGAAGCAGCGGACTATCTGGAAATAGCGGTCATATCCGGCTACCATCAGGAGCTGCTTGAAGGTCTGGGGAGACTGGGGAAGGGCATAGAACTGACCGGGATTCATTCTGGAAGGAACCACGAAGTCGCGTGCACCCTC
>DCIN01000033.1:16753-17221 GCA_002315815.1 Bacteroidales bacterium UBA1725
GTGAACGGAGGGGTGACGGCCTTGTTGAGAACAGTGATGTTCTTGACCTGCACTTCAATCTCTCCCGTGGGCATTTTGGCATTCTTGCTTTCACGCTCCACCACGGTTCCGTCAACCTGAATTACCCACTCACGGCCTACACCGGGATCATCGTTGGTGACAAGCTGCGTTATTCCGTATCTGTCCCTGAGGTCAATGAAAGTCATTCCGCCGAGTTTGCGGGCTTTCTGAACCCAACCCGCAAGCGTCACATTCTTTCCGTTGTCGGTGATTCTGAGCTCACCGCAAGTGTGTGTACGATACATATTGAATAGTTTTTGAACCTGCAAATATAGCAATTCCGAGGATAAGTCGGCAGATTCCCGCCGTTTTGTTTGTGTGTATCTTTATTTTCGCTATTTTTGCAATTCGAATAACAATCCAATATAAATATTTAACTTTAGATAATGTCAAAAGTAGCACTACAAT
>DCIN01000088.1:0-856 GCA_002315815.1 Bacteroidales bacterium UBA1725
CTTTACCAACTTATTATTTTCTCTTTACTAAATGACTTTCCTGTCTGTAAGAAAAATAATAATTACTTTTGTCAAAAGACCGGAAGACCGGCAGTTTGAACTATGGCGGACAATTATCTGGAAAAACGATACGACGAGATTTTCTCCGGGAATAATTACGGGAGCAATTCGGGAAGAAGTTCAGGAAGAAGTTCGAGCATTCAGGGATCAGCCTGGCCCACGCTGGACAGGCTGCTGCTCAAGAACAGGAGCTACAGAGGATATGACTCTTCATATAAGGTGCATCCTCTGCAGATGAAGGCGATACTCGGGGTGAACTGCCTGTTGGCTTCGGGAATGAATGCACAAACTCTAAGGTTCCATCCTGTGACGGATAAGGAGGAAGCAACAAGGATACTCCCCCTTATTCATATAGGAGGAGCACTTCCAGACCTTCATCTCCCCTTCCCCGGCACGGAACCACAAGCCTTCGTGATAGTATTCAGCACAAAAGCAGAAGGCCCGGTCATCGACATAGATTTGGGCATTTCTCTCCAGAGTATGCTGCTCAAAGCTGTAGAATTGGGCCTAGGTGGATTGATAATCAGGAACTTCGACGGTCAGTTACTGAAAGCGGCACTTAATCTGGATACACAGAAAGCGGGGAGTTTATCTGAACCGCTGGCGGTGCTGGCCATCGGAAAACCAGCAGAGAAAATAAAACTGTCTCCGGCTCACTGCGGAGACAGTCTCAAATACTGGAGAGAAGACGGGGTGCATTACGTTCCGAAGCTCGGGCTGGAAGACCTTCTGATCTGAACAATTCGACCTGAGGCAAATTGCGACGATTGGTTCGGTCACATAGCCCGCTATGCTC
>DCIN01000088.1:870-6687 GCA_002315815.1 Bacteroidales bacterium UBA1725
TGCTCCCTCTTCAGAGCAAAATCTTATTTCTTGGAAGAAAAGAACTTCCAATGGAAGAGTATCAGGTAAAATGCCCCACAGGTTACGCAGCTGTCGGCAAAATTGAAAACAGGCTGGAAGAATATCGTTCTTCCGGCAGCATCCCTTATCAAAGGAAAATACAGCATATCGACAACTTTGCCAAAAAATAGCTTGAACGGAGCTCCATCCATCAGAAGATCGGGCCAGATGTAGCCGTAAAAACAACTGTCCACGATATTCCCCACAGCACCTGCAGTTATGAGGGTGAGTCCGACAAGAACCCCGGAAGGAGTTTCTGACCTACGGCTGAGCCTGGCAATGTACCAAATCAAAAATGCGGAGAGTAAGATACGGAAAACGGACAGGCAGAGTTTGCCCACAACGCCGCCGAACTTCATTCCGAAAGCCATTCCCTCGTTCTCGACAAAGCAGAGGCGGAACCACTGACCTATGACGGGAATCTGTTCTCCAAGTGACATATTGGTCTTGACAAGATATTTGATTATCTGGTCAATGATAACGAGTACTATTCCGAGAATAAGGAATACGACTCCTCTGGAGTTCTTCATAATCAGTTCTTTCCGTTTTTGGAGAGCATTTCTTTGGCCTCCACGGTTAGAGTTGCGTGAGGCACAAGACGAAGCCTTTCTTTGGGAATGAGTTTGCCGGTCATACGACAGATGCCGTATGTTTTGTTCTCGATGCGTCCGAGAGCCGCTTCCAAATTCTGGATGAATTTGTACTGACGTTGAGCCATCTGGCTTGCCTCTTCCTTGGAAAGCTGATTGGCACCATCGTCCTCCACAGTCTTGAACGAAGGCGAGGTGTCTTCGATGTCATTGGTCCCGTTGTGCATTACGACCTCCCGGAGAGTGTTGTATTCCGCTTTGGCCTTTGCAAGCATGTCTTCGATGATAACTCTGAACTCAGCGAGTTCCTCATCAGAGTAACGTGTTTTGATTTCTGCCATAGACGTAGTGGTTATTAATTAATAGTTTTTGAAGTTGTTTCATCGATTTGTGAAGCGACAGACTTTCTGATATCTATTCTTATGGTATCATCATCCCATTCCACTTCAGAAGCCCCGTCAGGAACATCTGAAAGAGGATGCAGTTCCACCGTAAGGGAAAGCGTCTGTGAAGCGACGTAATCCTTGTAGTGTTCAAGGGATGCCTTGATATCAGAGAAGGATTCTCCGTCGGCATAGATATAGGTATGAATTCTGTCCGTCACCTCGAAATTCCTCTCCTTGCGCAGATTCTGAACAGGACGTATCAGTTCGCGTGCAGTTCCTTCCTCTATGAGTTCGGGGGTGAGGGTAACGTCCAAAGCTATTGTGAGGGGGCCGTCGGAAGCCACGAGCCAACCGGGCATATCCTCTGAATGAATCTCATAGTCCGTCTTGGAGAGCACCACTTCACCGCCGGGCAGATTGAGAGTATATGTGCCGTCACATCTTTCCATAGACGCAATCTCCTGTTGGGAGAGGGTCTGGAAAGCGGCTGCAATCTCTTTCATTCTGGGACCATACACCTTGCCGAGAGTCTTGAAATTGGGCTTTATCTTCTTGGTAATAACTCCTGTGGTATCGGTGATGAATTCGGCGTCCTTGACATTGACCTCCGACAGGATTACATTTCTGACTGCCTCCAACTGCTTCTTCAAGTCCTCGGAAATGACAGGAACCATAATGCGGGGAAGCGGTTTCTTGACATTGATGCCCACTTTCTTACGAAGTGCCAGTATCATTGAGCAGGATTTTTGGGCAAGAGCCATCCTGTCCTCAAGTCCACTGTCTATCAAGGAACTGTCCGCTTCCGGCATCAGGCGGAAATGAACGGATTCTTCGTCACCGCTAAGGTCACGGTAGAGCCTGTCCATAAAGAAGGGTGCTATGGGAGCAGCTAGCAGAGCCACGGTTGTGAGCACCGAATGCATTGTCTGGTAAGCCGAGAGCTTGTCCACGCTCATACCGGCCACCCATATACGCTTCTTATTGAGTCTGACATACCAGTTGGAGTAGTCATCGCAGATAAAGTCCTGTACCAGACGGCCGGCAGTCGTGAGGTCGTAATCTTCATAGGCATTCCTCACTGATGCGATAAGAGTGTTGAGTCTGCTGCACATCCATTTGTCGAACTCGGGACGTTCTGCGACAGGAACTGAAGGGGCTGATGCATCGAACTTGTCAATATTTGCATAAACTGCAAACAGTGAATATGAATTGTATATGGTACCAAAGAATTTTCTTCTGATTTCGTCCACACCGGATTCATCGAAACGCAGATTGTCCCAGGGCTGGGCATTGGTGAGCATATACCAGCGGAGGGCGTCAGGGCCGTAACTGTCCAGAGCCTTGAAGGGATCTACAGCATTGCCGAGGCGCTTGCTCATCTTCTCTCCCTTCTTGTCCAGAACCAGACCGTTGGAAATGACACGCCTGAATGCCGGTGTTCCGCTCACCATTGCGTGTATGGCGTGCAGGGTATAGAACCAACCTCTTGTCTGGTCCACTCCTTCGGCAATGAAATCTGCAGTGCAACCGAAATCCGGACTGCCTTTGCCCCTGAGACCCGTCTGGGCATAAGGCATAGAACCGGAATCGAACCACACGTCTATCAGGTCCGTCTCACGGACCATCTTCTTCCCGGAAGGACTCACGAGGTAAATATTGTCCACATAAGGCCTGTGAAGGTCAATGAGATCGTAATTTTCCTTGGACATATCTTCGGGATTGAAACCGGCGGACTTGAGAGGGTTGGCATCCATCACTCCCGAAGCAACCGCTTTCTCGATCTGGGAATAAAGCTCGGCGACACTTCCAATACAAATTTCCTCCTTGCCGTCCTCAGTGCGCCAGACAGGAAGAGGAGTACCCCAATAACGGCTGCGGCTGAGATTCCAGTCCTGTATGTTCTCCAACCATTTGCCGAAACGACCTGTTCCTGTGGCCTCCGGCTTCCAGACAATGTCTTCGTTGAGTTGCATCATCTTTTCGCGGACAGCAGTGGCCTTGATGAACCAGGAATTGAGAGGGTAATAGAGCACGGGCTTGTCCGTCCTCCAGCAATGAGGATAGGTATGAACGTGCTTCTCTATTCTGAAAGCCTTCCCCGAAGTCTTGAGCATCACACAGATGTCTATGTCAAGGGTGGGTGCATCCGAAGGAAGGGAGGAATCATACGCATTCTTGACATAACGGCCGGCCCATTCGGAATAATCCGGGCTGACCCTTTCCGCGGAATAATCCGGGTCAAGATCCTTAAGACGGTAGAAACGGCCCTGAGGATCAACCTGTGCCTGAGGATTGCCGTCCTTATCTTTGACATAGAGTCCCGGCACACCGGCATTCTTTGCCACCTTGGCATCATCTGCGCCGAAAGTCGGAGCTATGTGGACTATGCCGGTACCGTCCTCAGTGGTGACATAATCTCCAAGTATGACTCGGAAAGCGCCCTCATCAGGTTTGAACCACGGAATGAGCTGCTCATATCGCATTCCCTCAAGTTCCGTTCCCTTGAAACTCCCCGGCAACTTTTCGTAGGGTATCTTGTCATTGAACCAGGCTTCCACAAGAGCCTCTGCCAGAATATATGTCGCTGGAGCACCGGTATATGGATTGGTACTGCGTACCTTGACATAGTTGATGTTGGGACCGACACAGAGTGCCGTGTTTGAAGGCAGTGTCCAGGGAGTGGTGGTCCAGGCCAGAAAAAACAACTCGTCTTCGCCCACCACCTTGAACTGAGCGCAGCAGGTAGTATCCTTGACATCCCTGTAGCATCCCGGCTGGTTGAGTTCGTGAGAACTGAGACCAGTGCCGGCAGCCGGGCTGTAAGGCTGTATCGACTTGCCCTTATACAGGTATCCCTTGCCATAGATATCTTTCAGAAGATACCAGAGAGTCTCTATGTACCGATTGTCATAGGTGATGTACGGATCGTCCATATCCACCCAATAACCTATCCTCTCGGTAAGGTTGCGCCACTCGGCGGTGTATTTCATCACTTCCTCGCGGCAGCAGCGGTTGTACTCCTCGACACTTATCTTTGAGCCTATGTCTTCCTTGGTGATTCCCAGTTTTTTCTCGACTCCAAGTTCCACGGGAAGACCGTGAGTGTCCCAACCGGCACGACGGCGGACCTTGTAACCGGTCTGCGTCTTGTACCGGCAGATGGCATCCTTGATGGATCGGGCCATAACGTGGTGTATGCCGGGCATTCCGTTGGCTGACGGCGGTCCCTCGAAGAAGATGAATTCAGGAGAGCCTTCCCTAAGATGAAGAGATTTCCCGAAGGCACCCTGCATCTTCCAGGATTCCAGAATTTCATTTCCTACGCGAACCAAATCGAGTCCCTTGTATTCCTTGAATGTCATAATAATTTTCGCTACTTTTGCAGGGTATTTAGTGAATAAATTGCAAATTTACATAATTCCGCGGTCATTTTCAAATGAGAATACTGGACATCGTTCTTCTGCTCTGCTTCGTCCCTGAAATCATCCTAGGTCTGGTAAAAGGATTCGTAAAACAGGCCATCTCGCTTGCTTCCATAGTGATGGGTGTGTGGCTGGCTTCCCGTTTCTCTGCTTCGACCGCTACCTGGTTGAGCTCCTACCTTGCCATAGACATCAGGCTTCTGAGGATTCTTACATTCGCCGTGGTGGTGATTCTGACCATTCTTCTGCTATATTGGACGGGGGAACTTCTGACCAAAGTCATCAAACTGGCTACACTCGGTTGGCTTAACCGTCTTCTCGGCGCCATTTTTGCCGCCGTCAAGACCCTTCTCATACTGGGAATACTGATAATGGTTTTCGAGGGGCTTAACTCCAGGTTCGACTTCGTCCCGGCCTCCTCTCTTGACTCATCCCCTGTGTGGTGTACCATCAGAGACAGTGCCGGAAAGGTGTTTCCCTATCTGAAAAGTCTTACAGGATTTACAAATGGCTGATATTATTCTGATTGAAACTTCCACGGCCCTTTGCAGCACTGCACTGGTCAGGGGAGGCTGCGTTACTTCTGTGCGGGAAAGTGAACAAGCCCGTTCGCAAGCCGCGCTAACCGCTCCTTTCATCAAGGAAATGCTGGATGCAGAAGGTCTTAAGGTCTCGGACTGCGATGCCGTATGCGTGAGTTCAGGACCAGGTTCCTACACCGGTCTCAGAGTCGGTGTCTCCACAGCCAAAGGCCTTTGCTTCGCCGCCGGCATCCCGCTGCTGAGCGTGAACACTCTGGATATTCTTGTGCGGCAGGCGGAGGAGGAGGATCTGATTCCGGAGGGCTGCACCACAGTCATCCCAATGATTGACGCTCGAAGGATGGAAGTGTATACCGCCGTTTACAGGATGAAGGAAGGAGTATTCCGCAGAAACAGCGAAATCAGTCCGAAAGTAGTGGACAGTGAGTCGTTTGCGGATCTTCGTTCCCAAGGGCCGATACTGTTCATAGGTGACGGTGCGGCCAAATGCGAGGCGCTTCTTTCCGGAAACGGCAGTCGCTTTGTCCAGACCTGCCCGCACGCAAAATATATGGCTGTCCCGGCCATCGATGCATTGAACGGAAAAAGGTTCGAGAATACGGCGTATTTCGAACCTTTCTATCTCAAACAGTTTGTCGCAACGGTCTCAGGGAAGGGTCTTGTCCCCCGTAAACCTGCTGAATCTCATTAAGTAAATCTCAAATAATAACTTGGTAATCTTGTCATCGTCTTTTTGGTCTGTTTTTCACTTCTCATCAGTCGAGTAGCCCGCTACACTCCTTCTTCCAAGCGAAAAACATCCTCAAAAATACTCGAC
>DCIN01000001.1:0-239 GCA_002315815.1 Bacteroidales bacterium UBA1725
GGCAGTCTTTTCCTCACGAAGGAATGGAGCGACTGGCACAACAGCGAATACTGGTGGATTCAGAGCGTGTATGTGCAGCCGCAGTTCAGAAGACAGGGCGTATTCTCTTCCCTGTATTCTTTCGTGAAGAAGACGGCTCTCTCTGAAGGAGTGACAAGCCTGCGTCTCTATGTCGACAAGGACAACCGCAGCGCCCAACAGTGCTACAGGAGTCTCGGTATGGATGAATGCCATTACCT
>DCIN01000001.1:427-1787 GCA_002315815.1 Bacteroidales bacterium UBA1725
GAATTGAAAAAGGGGCCAAAGTGCGTATGATGGATACCAGTGATACCGGCACCATAGTAGGAATTGGAAAGGGGTTCTATGAGATAGAGCTGGACGGGCTGGTGATCCGAGCCGTCAAGAGCGAATTCATCCTCATTGACGAGGCAGAGGACAGGAAGATGTATGCCTCGATGCCTTCAAGTCCCAAGAAACACGTTGAGAAAAGACAGCAGACCAATCCGACGGAAGACCTTGTCGTCGACCTGCATCTTGAGAGAATACCCGGCAATGAGAGCGTCCTGGAATGGGCGGCCCTGGAGTACCAGATGAACTGGTTCAGGAAGATCCTCCGTGAGAACCTCAGGTATCGCGGGAAGCGGATTATATTCATACATGGCGATGGAGATGGTACTCTGAAGGCCGCTGTCCGTAAGGAGCTGGACGAAGTCTTTGCCGTTTCCTGTTCTTATACCTTCGGCGGAGCGGAACATTACGGTACAGGAGCAACAGTTGTGACAATCAGGTAGAAAAACAACAACATAAATGTCAGCACCCGAAATCAGCATATCATCAAGAGAAGAACGCCTCGCCTTCATAAAAGACGAGTTCCGCTGCCTTCACAACTGTGAGATATGCGGGAAGTGCTCGTTTCTCAAGGGCAGGGAAGCTGAAGAAATCTACAGGGACTACATTGAAGGGAACCGTTCCTTCATGGAAATCACCATAGAGCAGCGGCAGCTTTAACATATACTTGATTAAAACAGTTATGATACGGAATATTCTTCTAGTTGGTCTTGGCGGCGCAATAGGCGCGATGATGCGTTATGGTGTTACGTTGCTGTTTACGGCACTCCATTGGTCCACCAATGTCGGAACCTGCCTGACGAATATCACCGGCTCCTTCTGCATGGGCCTTCTTGTGAGCGCATGTTGTCAGAGTCCCTGGCTGCTGATGGCCACCATCGGAATATGCGGTGGATTCACAACCTTCAGCACGTTTTCAATGCAGAGCGTGACTCTCCTTCAGCAGGGGAAGTATTGCCCTGCGGCAATCTACATCCTCGGGACCGTGGTCCTTTGCATAGCATTCGCATTTGCCGGCTACTGGCTCGGCGCAAAACTCAAATAGTATGAGCAGAAACAAGCATCCTCGCATCAACCAGTACAAGATTGACAATGAGAACTTCCTTCTCGAAAAGTCGAAGGAAGAAGGCATAACCGCACTCGAAAGCGGCGTCCTGATTCAGAAACTCGGAGAGGGGAGAGGAAAGACTCACCCCAAGCCAGGAAGCCTCGTGTATGTTCATTACACTGGCCGCCTCATTGACGGGACGCAGTTCGATTCCACGGAAGGGGAGACTCTGCCTGCTCTTTTCAGGGT
>DCIN01000001.1:1875-3388 GCA_002315815.1 Bacteroidales bacterium UBA1725
GGATTTGGATTCCGGCGAAGTATGCTTACGGCTCCACGAAAATGGACGACATCCCTGCATGGTCAACGCTGGAGTTTGACCTAGAGCTGGTTAAGATTGCCCAGATCTGATATGACAATCCGAAGATCTACATATGATGACATTCCCTTCCTGATGGAGATCTACCGGGAAGCCCGGCAGATACAATTGGATAGTGGTAACCTGCATCAGTGGAAGGAAGGGTATCCTTCTGAAGAGATTATCAGAAACGACATCGACAGTGGAAACGGATACTGCATCGAGGATAACGGAAAGATAGTGGGTGCCTTCGCCTTCATCCCTGGCGAAGACCCGACATACAAAGTGATTGAAGGGGCCTGGACTGAAGACTGTCGGCACTACGGCACTATACATCGTCTTGGCAGTCTCAAGTCATCACACGGAGTTGCAGATGCCTGCTTTGACTGGTGTTGGGGCCAGATTCAAAATCTGAGAATTGACACCCACGAGGATAACGCCATAATGCGTCACTGCATAGAGAAGGCCGGATTCCGCTACTGCGGGGTCATTCATCTTCTTAATGGAGATCCGAGGCTAGCTTACCAGAAGATTCAGCTCTGAGCAGTTCCGCCTTCCTGTCGGCTCCGAAAGCGTAACCGCCAAGAGTTCCATCGGATTTAATTACCCTATGGCAGGGAACATCCGGCGCGAACGGATTGCGATGAAGGGCCTGTCCAACGGCCTGGGCGCTGCGGCATCCGATCCGTTTTGCCAGTTCTCCATATGAGATAGTTTCCCCTTCAGGGATGTTCAGTAGTTCCAGATATACTTTCCTCTGGAACTCCGTTATTTCCCCGGATTCGAGAACTTTCTTTCTAATACTGTCTGTCACCATAGGTCTGCCAGACTCATTGTCTTTGCCGCAATGGCCGCGCATGCCTCCGCATCGGCCAAGGCGTTGTGATGTTGCCTGAGATCGAATCCACATGCGGCTGCGGAAGTCTGGAGCTGATGGTTGGGAAGCGACCTTCCGAAGTATCTCCTTGAGGATTTCAGCGTATCCAGGAACTGATAGTCCGGATAGTCCATCTGGTATACCCCGAATGCGGCACGTGTGCAACCTTCATCGAATCTTGCATTATGCGCCACGAGCGGGAACTTGTTGCCTATCCTGTTTCTGATCTTATTCCAGGCCTTCCTGAAGTTCGGCGCATTGTCGGTGTCTTCCGGCCCAAGGCCGTGAACCTGCTGGCAGAACCACTTGTAGTAGTCCGGCTCGGGATGGACCAGTGTGTAGAAATTATCCACGGCCTTTCCATCCCGCACAAACACAAAGCCCATGCTGCAAATGCTGCTCGGACATTCGTTGGCGGTTTCCACGTCATATGTCGTATACGACAAAAGAGGCAGCCTCCATACTGCTTTCGAAAGACCTTTGTCCTTCCAGGGATCCTTCCCCTGATTGAGTTGAGAGATGAACTCCGTCCGCAGGTCCTCCGGAAGCTGCTTTATCATATTGAGGCGTCTGATCTGA
>DCIN01000001.1:3552-3890 GCA_002315815.1 Bacteroidales bacterium UBA1725
GGTCTATGCCCGTCTCATAGTAAAATTCCCAGAAGGGATCTATGCGTTCATCACCCATCGTCTCAGATTGAATTTATGGAGTCCCAGTCAATAAGGTTTTCCTGGATGAATCCGGATTTGCCATCAACATCTGCGAGGAACCAACCCTTGAAGTAGCCAAGGCAGCGATATACTTCAGGGGCGTAACCCTGTTCGTGAATCATTGTGCCTACGACATCGGAATCCGTATCCGGACGGCTGAAGACCGGTTTCGTCCCTGGCTCTTTCAGAGTAAGGATACCTTGTCCTTCGCGGGCTTTCATCGTTTCGATCCTGGCCTTATCCTTTTCAATCCAGTA
>DCIN01000001.1:3936-4143 GCA_002315815.1 Bacteroidales bacterium UBA1725
CATACCTTCCGACAGTGCCTTCATTATCGATAATGACTTTCATTTCAGGTCCTCCATTCTCGTCCTGAATCTTTGATATGACAGGCTCGCCCTGAAGTGGCTGATAGACGGTGATGAAGCAGTGTCCGGGAGAGTTTTCTGTCCTGTCGTCGTATCTGCACCAGAAACGGTAGTTCAGTCCCGCCACGACCTGCGTTGCGACAGACA
>DCIN01000011.1:0-1740 GCA_002315815.1 Bacteroidales bacterium UBA1725
ATTCTCCATATTTTAAGTGAAGTTGATTGATTATGGATTTGAATTCTTGTCTAAGGATTTCAGGTTGCAGTATTTCTACTCTTGGTCCGAAAGAGAGAATATCTTGCTTGAAATCATAATCCAGCGTGAGGTAATACTTGAACACGGAATACTCATCATTCCGCTCCACTTCTTCCTGAGAACTGTGCAGTGGAAGAGTCCTGAAATAATTCGCCTGCATCGCATCAGCTTTGAGAAGCACAGTCTCGCGTTTCATGTCATCATACAGGTAGACACCATAAACTCCGGAGAACATCTCATGTGCGTTGAACTTCTTCGGAAGAACGAACTTGCCTGTTCCGACGGCTGCAGAGATGAATCTGTCGAGCGCATACATATGAGCGCCGTCAATCCCGTCGTGATGGGCGAACAGATACCAGCGTTTCTTGAATTCCTTGAGGCACCATGGTTCCAGTATGAGGCTTTCATCGTGGTCTTTCCGGAAGCTTCTGTATTTGACTTCAAGAACTCTCTTGTCTCTCATTGCCTGTATTACGGTGGTCAGAAACTTATGGCTTGAAGGGACATTCTCAAAGATTATCCGATCTTTCATGCTGGCGCTCTCGTTCAGCAGACTGTTCAGACTCAATGCCTCCAGCATCCATTCTCGTATGTCGCTTGTTCCGATTTCACCCTGATTGTCGATGCGGTATGTGTTGTCCCGTCTGTCACATACGATGTCAATGCCGAAAACATCGGCAATGGATTGGATGTGATTCGAGAATGTTCTTGGGGCCAGCTCCTTTCTCTTCATCGTTGACACTACTCCGGAGCCAAAGGTCCTGAAGTTCTTTTAGTGTCAATTTTCCATGGCTCTGAAGAGTTTCCAGCAGCCAGATATAGCTCTTGAAATAGTTTTTAGCCATATTGATTATCTGTCAGTTTCACAAAGATATGAAATCTATCGGCATAAATGTGGCCGAATCTCTTAATTTATTTGAGAATGCTTCGACAATATTCAGATGAATGTGGAAAATCTAAGAAGCGAATGATACAATTATGCCGGACTGAAGATATGTGGTCTTAATCCGGCAAGTGACTTACTGTATCTGTTATTTGTAGAATGATCAGTCCTCTATGGGATCAATCTTGATTACCACTTTTAGACCGTTCTGCTCAGCAATCTTGTAGATGTAGGAAATGAACACGTCATCATGTCTGAACCAGAAGTAGAGTGCGGTATAGCCGATGCCTAGCTTTGCTGCGACATCCTTGCGTATGATGCCGTATCTGTCAAGAGCCTCGTCGAGGAAGGAGAGGTTCTTGTCACCTACGGTCTCGAAGTTGTCCTTGCTGTTGATAGTCACAAGGGCATCGCCGATCTTGTTCGTCTCCGGCTTGAGGGCGAACTTGATTCTGTATCCGCAGTTGTTAATGAACTTGATGATGCTTGAAATCTTCGCGTCATCAATGTCGAACCAGTGGTAGAGGGTCTGACGGGTTATTCCACCCTTAGTTGCCGCTTCGCCGCTTGTCATTCCCGTCTGGGTGATGAATGCGTTGACGAACTGGAGGTATTTAAGATTCCATACGCCGTCCTTGAAATTTTCAGACCTGGTCTGAGCTTTTTTTACCGGAACGGCCTTCTTTGCAGCTTTCTTTGTCTCATTTTTTGTAGACTCAGAAACCGGCTTGGACGCGCTTGCTTTAGCCATTTTTACACTTCTAAACAAAGAAAAGTCTAAAAATTATTTTGCAACG
>DCIN01000011.1:1790-2276 GCA_002315815.1 Bacteroidales bacterium UBA1725
TAATTTAAACTACTACCCGGAACTTGGAGTTCCAATGGGTCAAAGATATAAATTATTTTTCTTTTTGCGGATATCGCGAGATTTTAGACTTTGGATTTAATTCCCTTTTACGGGACAGACAGTGATGATACAGTATTCTGAAAATGAGAAGAGCAGGCTCTTGAGTTTTCTTCTAGACGGTGTACTTGCCGCATTCGGCAAGCGTACCGACCACAAGGGATACATGTACTATTCTCCTTTCCGGGAGGAAGCTGCCCCGTCATTTCACATAGATGCACGGACGAACAGATGGTACGACTTCGGCACAGCCGAGGGCGGTGGCCTCATTGACCTTGTGTGCCGCCTGAAAGGGTGCGACAAGAACGAGGTCATGGAAGTAATCGCTGGTCTTGATTCGACTTTCGTACACCTTGACGGTATCGTGCAGAACCCTGCGAGACAATCTTTGAGAACACCGTCATCCGTCGTTCATGTCCTGAACGTCGC
>DCIN01000011.1:2351-3017 GCA_002315815.1 Bacteroidales bacterium UBA1725
ATCCTGAACAGGTATTGCAGGGAAATCGCTTACAGGATCGGAGACCGGCATGACACGCTGTATTATGCCATCGGTTTCCCGAACAATTCCGGAGGCTGGGTTCTCAGGTCTTCCAAGACCAAGATATGCTCCAGCTCCGATGTTTCCACCCTTGACAGGTCCGGGCAGATAAGCTCTGTCCCTTCCAGCCGCAAGGCGCTTGTTTTCGAAGGGTTTTTCGACATGCTCTCCTGGAGGGCTCTTTATGGTAGTAAGTCACTTGATTGTGATGTATGTGTTCTGAACAGTGTTTCCAACTGGAGGCGGGCCGAGGGGTGGCTTTCCTCTCACGGGAAGATATGTCTGTGTCTCGACAATGACGACGCGGGCAGAAGGACCGTTTCGGACATAGCTCAAAGTGTAAGAAAGATGAACGGCAATCTCGAAGTCTGGGACATGTCCTCGTCCTACGAGAATTACAAGGACGTGGGGGAGATGCTGGAGGCGCAGGGCGCGTCCAGGTCTCAGTCCGTGAAAATCCGTTAATCATTCAATACACACTTGAACTATGGAACAGAACACAACCATTTCAGAAGACGTTCGTAAACGTCTGGACTGCATCGACTGGGATGCCGTCAAGGAAAAGTGCGGCATCACCCGTGATGCCGTCGAAAAGAGTCCGGCAGT
>DCIN01000011.1:3120-4236 GCA_002315815.1 Bacteroidales bacterium UBA1725
CAGCAGGAGGGCCAGCCATGGAAGGTGAAGATGTACACCATGGAGAGGCCCAAGACCGAGGCCGACACTCTCTATCTCTACGGGGTCAAGATCCCCGGTGACAAGATCAAGAAGTCCCTTCTCGAAAAGACAGACTGGCTAGGCACTGACGGAACCCGCAAGTACGGGTTCGCCAATGCGAACAGCGGTTATCCCGTCGAGCTTACCATCGACGGCAAGAAAGAGGCATTCCTTGTCTCCATCCACCAGCCCACCAACCGCGTCGTAGGCATACGCTGCGAGCAGGTGCGCGAATTCCTTCTCAATGAGGCCGGCGAGTCAAGAGGCAAGGGTATCTACGGTGTGTCCTTCTCTACGGAGCAGGCCAAGGCTCTTGCCGAGGGCAAGGCAGTCCGCATGGACGGCTGCAAGACAAAGGACGGGAACACCTTCAGCTGCTACGTGCAGTTCGATGCAGCATCGCGTCAGGTCATCCCTTGCCATCCGTGTTGGATCAAGGAAGCCCTCAAGTCAGGAACCGACCTCGGTCTCGGAACCCAGCAGCAGAGAAGCGAAGCGGCAAAGCGCGAGCATAAACCGGCTGTCGTAGCTGAGCAGAAGAACGTCTTGAAACCTGCCGGGAAGAGAGTCTGAGATTGCTCCTTCCGGCCGTTTACCTCACTATCTCTTTCAATCCGGGAGGGCTGCGCCACGGTGGCCCTCCCTTTTCCCAAGAAAGCAAGCAATGGAAAAGGATAAGTTTGAAGAACTCGTCGATGCCGTGTACAAGCACTCGCTTTTCGGCAACGCAACTGACTTGAAGTTTGAATTCGCGCAGTACCGTAACAACGGCACTCTGGCCGTCATGCTCAACTGCAAGCCGGAGCCCGGAGACATGGAGTACGTGGAAGAAGGAAACATCTTCTGCGTCCCGTATGCCACCGTGACCGTCAATCTTCCCAACTCAGCCTTCCTGCCGCCCAACGTGCAGTTCGTCGACACCAACAACCTGCCGGACATCGGTCAGTGGCTGGAAAACAACGGTATTGCCTCTCCGACGGGACAGCTTTGTCAGAGCGGCTACTGCACCTATCAGGCATACGCATTCAATATCCCTGAGAAGATCGTGCAGAAGAC
>DCIN01000031.1:0-8009 GCA_002315815.1 Bacteroidales bacterium UBA1725
CAAATAAAGGACTATCTGAATGAAGACGTCAAGAGCGAACACTCGCTGCTTTTCTGCCGTTTTTAGTATTGCGGTGCTTTTCTTCATCATCCTTGTTTTATCGGGATGCGCCGGAAGGGGAGGATATGCGGCCAAGGTTTCCAAAATGCTTGGCCGCAGTGTCTGTTTTTCAGATACATACACGTTGGTGTCTGGGGGAAGGGTTTTTGATTCTGATAGTTCGCTGTCTTCATTCCGTGGTCCCTGTGTCCTTTTCTTTCTGGACTCGCACGTATGTCAATCCTGTATCACGAAACATTCCGGGAAATGGGATGAATATGTCCGGGATTCCATAGGATTCGGTGTGAGGCCTCTGTTCGTGACAAGTCCATTGCCGGATTATTCTGATTTGATAAATGAAACAAGTATATATGACAGTCTTCGCTTCTATATTGATGCATCGGACAATTTTGTGGAAATGAATGACTTCATTCCGGCCGAACAGGCTTTTCACTCGATGCTGCTTGATGAGGAGGGCCGGGTGCTGGCAATAGGGAACCCGGTCGGAAACCCTTCGTTGGTCAGTTTTTTCAGAGAGAGGCTTGAAAGTTCACAACAGTGACAGCAGACATTTCAGTTGTCACGACTTTGACAATTCTTCACCTTTCGCGTGCGTGTCGCTCTTGCTGCATTACTCGGTATTTCCATCCGTCCTGTCGGCGGATAATGGCTACGGAGTTCGTCTTCCGGATGAGGCATAGACTCGAAGAAAAGTATCGTCACCGGAAGCGACTCTTGAAAACGCTTATTGTAAGTGGCGTTTTTGTACGTGAGAGCGAAACACCTGTAATGGGTTACCGGTATTATTGCTTTCTGACAATTACCGTTCCGTTGGCCTGGTGTGTTGCAAGCACAAGCACTTCAGCTATCTGAACGTGTTTCGGTGCGGAAGCTGCAAAGAAAGCGACATCTGCAATGTCCGTTCCGGTGAGCGGCTTGATTCCGTCATAAACTTTCTCCGCTCTTTGTGAATCACCCTTGAAACGCACCTTGCTGAATTCCGTCTCAACCAGTCCCGGCTTAATGTTTGTGACTCTCAACTCTGTGTCAGCCAAATCAATACGTAGTCCGTCACTGATTGCCTTGACCGCCGCTTTGGTGGCGCAATAGACGTTGCCACCCGCATAAGCTGCATCACCTGCCACACTTCCTATGTTGATGATGTGGCCTGAACCCCTTTTGACCATTTCCGGTACTACCAGTCTTGTCATTGTAAGAAGGCCCTTGACGTTTGTGTCTATCATTGTGTCCCAGTCCTCGGGATTGCCTTCGTATTCTTTTTCCAGTCCAAGGGCGAGTCCTGCGTTGTTGATGAGGATATCGATATCGCTCCATTCTCCGGTCAGAGACCCTACAGCCTTTCTGGCTTCTTCAGCATCCCGAACGTCGAAAACAAGTACTTTCACCTTGGTACCGCCTGTTTCGAGCTCATCTTTCAAACGTTCAAGTCTCTCTGACCTCCTTCCCGTAAGAATGAGGTCATATCCGCATTCTGAGAACTTTCTCGCACAAGCCTCTCCAATGCCGCTGGTGGCACCGGTAATCAATGCAATCTTACTCATAACTGTATATTGTCAGTGTTTTTCCTATCAAAAAGGAAGATCCTCCTCATTAGAAAATGGGGGGATGTCATCTGTTGAGGGAGCGGGAGGGAAGGTGCCGGGTGCAAAGCTGCTTGGTGTGAAGTTGCCGGGTGCCTCAGAGGTCTGATATGAAGGACTATGATATGAGGAATCTTGGTATGAAGATGGCCTCGATTGATATTCCTGTCTGGACTGCCAGCCTCCCTGCTGCCCGTCCTGTGTTCTTTCTTCAGCTTGAAGGCTGATGTATTCACGGCCGTTCTGTGATGTACGGTTCCAGGCCGAAATATTGTATGTGATTCCCTTTATCAGTATCGTTCCCCTGAAATCCGGCTGCCTTTCGTTCTGTTTTTCATTTCTGAAGAGGCTTCCTTGCCCTTCTTTCTGTTGGTATGCCATAGTTTATGACTGTTCTTGTTTATTGCGCTTCACTTGGTCAATCGGTTGCAGCGTCAGAGCTGACTGCCGTATTTCTCGGACTGTTCCTTGATGAGTTCATCCAGCACGCCGGGGTCGAAATAATTGATTCTCATCGATCTCTTGACATCGGTGAGGGTTTCGGCCGCCGCAGCTCGGGCCGTCTCAGAGCCTTTGCGCAGCACTTCGTACACATAGGGTATGTCCTGCTCAAGTTCCTTGCGGCGTGTCCTGATGGGCTCAAGAGTATCGTTGAGGACGGCGTTGAGGAAGTTCTTTATCATCATATCCCCGAGTCCTCCTGCACGGTATTGAGCCTTGACTTCATCCAGGGAGTGGAATTCGAAACTGGCTTTACGCCCCTTGAAACAGTCTCCGAATTTCTCGAAGTGTTCGTCGCGGCAGAAGGCGTCCAAATATGTGAATACTGTATTACCTTCCACTTTGCCCGGGTCGCTGACCTGAAGATGACCGGGGTCGGTGAACATTCCCTTCACCTTGGCCCATACTTCTTCGGCAGAGTCTGACAAGTAAATGCAGTTGCCCAGCGATTTGCTCATCTTGGCCTTTCCGTCCGTGCCGGGAAGCCGCAGGCAGGCTGCGTTGTCCGGCAGAAGAATCTCGGGCTCAACCAGTGTGGGACCGTAAACGGAATTGAACTTGCGGACTATCTCCCTGGTCTGTTCTATCATAGGCTCCTGGTCTTCGCCCACAGGCACTGTAGTGGCCTTGAATGCGGTGATATCGGCAGCCTGGCTGATAGGGTAGCAGAAGAATCCTACGGGAGTGCCGGCCTTGTTGTCCGAATCGTCTTCCGAGAATCCTCTCATCTTTATCTCCTGCTTCACAGTGGGATTGCGCTGCAGACGCTGTACGGTCACGAGGTTGTTGTAGAAGAAGGTGAGCTCAGTCAGTTCGCTCACCTGGGACTGGATGAATATCGTGGTCTTCTGCGGGTCGAGTCCGGCGGACATATAGTCCAAAGCCACCTCAAGGATGTTCTGGCGTACTTTTTCGGGATTGTCGGCATTGTCCGTAAGGGCCTGGGCATCGGCAATCATCACGAAAATCTTGTCATAGAGACCACTGTTCTGGAGTTCCACCCTCCTGCGGAGGGAACCGACGTAATGACCGATATGAAGGCGACCGGTGGGCCGGTCACCTGTGAGTATGATTTTTCCCATCAGTCCTTTACGTTTTTGATGGCCTCCCTTATTCTGGATTCTATCTCGTCGCAGAGTTCGCAGTTGTCCTTCAGCAGCTGCTTGACGGCCTCGCGCCCCTGGGCAAGTTTGTCTCCGTTGTAGGAGAACCAGGAACCGGACTTGTCGATGACTCCGAGTTCCACGCCGAGATCCAATACTTCTCCGCAATGTGATATTCCCTCGCCATATACTATGTCGAATTCCGCCTTCTTGAACGGAGGGGCCATCTTGTTCTTCACGACTTTGACCTTGGTGCGGTTGCCGAGTGCCTCCTCACCGTCCTTTATCTGGTTGGTCCTGCGCACGTCGATACGCACGGATGCGTAGAACTTGAGAGCGTTGCCGCCTGTGGTGGTCTCCGGATTTCCGAACATCACACCGATTTTCTCGCGCAGCTGGTTGATGAAGATGCAGCAGGTATTTGTCTTTGCGATGTTGGCGGTGAGCTTGCGGAGAGCCTGACTCATCAGTCTGGCCTGCAGTCCGACCTTGTTGTCTCCCATCTCGCCCTCGATTTCCGCCTTGGGGGTGAGGGCGGCTACTGAGTCTATGACTACAATGTCCACAGCTCCGGAACGTATCAGGTTGTCGGCAATCTCCAGGGCCTGCTCACCGTTGTCGGGCTGGGATATCAGCAGCGTTTCGAGGTTGACTCCGAGAGCCTGTGCGTAGCTGCGGTCGAAAGCGTGCTCGGCATCAATCATCGCGGCAATCCCGCCGCTCTTCTGGGCTTCCGCTATAGCGTGGATAGCCAGGGTGGTCTTTCCGCTGGATTCCGGTCCGTATATTTCGATTATCCTTCCTCTAGGATATCCTCCTATACCGAGCGCGTGGTCAAGAGCCACTGAACCGCTGGGGATGACCTGTACGTCCCAAACGGGCTGGTCTCCGAGCTTCATAATGGTTCCTTTGCCGTAATCTTTCTCGATCTTGTCGAGGGTGGCCTGCAACGCCTTGAGTTTGGCGGCGTTGACATCCTGTGTCTGTGCTGCAGCTTCTTTAGCCATAGTTGTTTGCATTAATAACAGTTTTTGATAGTTTATGTACAGGCCTGACGGGAAGCCAGGCCATCAGACAAATATAAGCAGATTTATCTTCGATTCCAAAAGCCTGCGGCGTGGATGATTGCCAAAAAATCCGTATTATTGTAGGATTTGAATTGCAAGATATGAAAGTAAGCGAAATACTGGCCAGCCCCGGAAAACCGTTCGCATCTCTGGAGATTGTGCCCCCGCTCAAGGGCATCACCAAGGATGAACTTCTTGACTCCATCAGACCTTTTGCCCGATTCAAGCCCCCGTTCATTAATGTCACCTGCCACAGGGACGAGTATGAGTATCGTTCCCGGCCCGATGGTAGTTTCACAAGGCATATCGTGAGCCGCAGGGTCAGCGAGACTGCGGTGTGCGCCGCCATACAGCAGGAGTTCGATGTCGAGGTTGTGCCTCACTTGATTTGCGCCGGCAATACAGCGGAAGATGTTGAGTCCAGAATCAAGGATTTCAAGTTCCTCGGAATAGAGAACATAATGGCTTTGCGTGGGGATTCCCTTCTGGGGGAGAAGCGATTCTGCCCGCAACCGGGCGGTTACCGTTATGCCAGCGAGCTTATTGAAGCGATACGTTCCTCGGAGGTCAGGTATTTCTGTGTCGGTGTCGGAGCATATCCCGAGAAGCATTTCGAGGCTCCCAATATGGAGACTGACATAGCCAATCTCAAGCGAAAAGTCGATGCCGGGGCCGATTTCATCATTACCCAGATGTTCTTCGACAATTCTGTCTTCTACGATTTCTGCGACAGATGCCGCGCCGCCGGCATTAATGTTCCGATATTGCCGGGGCTCAAGCCTCTTTCCACCTGGAGGCAGGTCGAAATGCTGCCTGAGTCATTTTCCATCGATATCCCACAGGATCTTGTGAAAGAGCTGTCTCTTCACAGGGATGACAGGGAGGCCTGCTACCGTGTTGGTCTCGAGTGGTGCAGCGCCCAGTGCTCCGACCTGCTCGCTCACGGAGTCAGGGCCGTTCACTTCTACACTATGGGCCGACCGGACAATGTGGCGGAGATTCTCGAAAAGTATTTCTAGCCTATGACATTTCTGGATGATCTGAAAAGCCGTATTCTTGTTCTGGACGGTGCTATGGGCACTATGCTCCAGAGAGGGTTCAGCGAGGAACAGGTACTGGCTCAGTATATAGAGGCAGGGGCCGATATTATTACCACCAACAGTTTCAATGCCAATAGGATATGCCGTCAGGCCGACAATCCCGGAGCCTCGTCCGGGACCACATCCGGGACCACATCCGGAGCCTCGTCCGGGGTCCTGACGGAAGCAAAGGGCAACGAAACCGTGAATGTGGCGTTCGAGGCTGCCGCTCTGGCCCGGCGGATTGCGGATGCGTCTCCACGGAAAATTTACGTGGCCGGCAGCTGCGGACCAACCGGCAAGTCCCTCACCCTGTCTTCTGATGCCGATGATCCGGCCGCCAGGGAACTTGATTTCGATGATTTCGTGACCGCCTACCGCGAACAGATGGATGCACTCGTGCGCGGAGGATCCGACCTGATACTTCTGGAGACCTGCTTCGACGCGCTTAACACCAAGGCTGCCATATATGCTTTCGGCCAACTCGGCAATCCTCTCCCTCTGGTAATATCCGCCACCGTAAGCGACAGAAGCGGAAGAACCCTGACCGGTCAGACTCTTGAGGCTTTCTACCGTTCGGTTTCCCACGCCCCCACTCTGGCTGCATTCGGCATCAACTGCGCCCTCGGCCCCGTGGAAATGGCTCCACTGGTCAGAGAAATCGCATCTTTCTCATCCCACCCCCTGATTTTCTATCCCAACGCAGGGCTTCCTGTCGGGGATGAATATGACGGAGGCACTCCGGACATTTTCCGCCGTGTCTTCAGTGAGCTGGCCGCCGACGGCTGCATCAACATTGCCGGAGGCTGCTGCGGTACCACTCCGGAACATATCAGAGCCGTTTCCGGGGCTGTCAGCAGTTTTTTACCCCGATGTCCGGTGGAATCGGATGGTCTTCACTTGAGCGGCCTCGAGTCATTTCACATAAGCCGCAAACTCAGTTTTACCAACATAGGGGAAAGGACCAATGTCGCCGGTTCCCGAAAGTTCGCCCGGCTTGTGGAAGCATCCGACTGGACAGGCGCTCTGGCTGTGGCGAGAGCACAGATTGAGGGAGGAGCTGACATCATAGACATCAATATGGATGACCCTATGGTGGATTCCGCTGAAAAGATGCGGGTTTTCCTTCGTCATATAGCGGCCGAGCCTGACATTGCGCGTTCAGCCATAATGCTGGATTCCTCCCACTGGGATACACTTGCCGAAGGACTCAGGAACATTCCCGGAAGGTCGGTCGTAAACTCCATATCCCTCAAGGACGGAGAGGACGAATTCCTGCGCCGGGCTCGTGAAATCCATTCTCTTGGCGCAGCTATGGTGGTGATGGCCTTCGACGAAGAGGGGCAGGCGGAGACTTTTGCCAGAAAAATACAGATTTGTTCGAGGAGTTACTCTCTCCTGACGGAAAAGGCCGGGATTCCTCCTTCGGACATCATATTCGACTGCAACATACTTTCGATAGGCACCGGCATTGACGGGCATTCGCGTTTCGGGGTGGATTACATTGATGCAGTGCGCTGGATAAAGGAGAATCTTCCCGGAGCTCTGACTTCCGGAGGAGTGTCCAACCTTTCGTTCGCATTCCGTGGCAACAATGCCGTCCGGGAAGCGATGCATTCGGCTTTCCTGTACCACGCAATGGCTGCCGGACTGGATATGGCGATAGTGAATCCCCAGATGCTTCAGGTGTATGATGATATAGACCCGGTACTGCGCCGCTCTGTCGAGGATGTGATTTTTGATTCTGATTCCGAGGCTACTTCCAGACTGGTGGAGCTTTCCGTCCGCTTTGCCGTGGCAGCAGGTCCTGCACCCGGAGCTAAAGGTATTACATCGGAATCAGCAGGTATTTCTCCCGGAGCAGCAGGTGCTGGAGAGGGCGTAGCAGTTTCTTCGGATAATGAAGTGACCGACCCCTGTTCCCGTCTCTCCCGTTCTCTTGTAAGAGGTGACGAATCGGCTCTTCAGGCCGACACTATGGAATGTCTCCAAGTCCTTGGCAGTGCCGTCGCCGTGATAGAGGGACCGCTGATGGATGGGATGGAAAGAGTTGGACACCTGTTCTCTGAAGGGAAGATGTTCCTCCCTCAAGTGGTGAAATCAGCAAGGACAATGCGTTCCGCCGTGACTCTGCTGACTCCTTTCCTCGACGGAGAGGGCAATGGCCCGGCAAGACCCCGCTTCGTCATTGCAACCGTGCAGGGAGACGTACACGACATAGGCAAGAACATTACCGCCACTGTCCTCCGTTGCGGGGGCTTCGAAGTCACCGACCTGGGGGTGATGGTCCCTTCGTCCGTCATCCTTGACGAGGCTGTGCGTCTGGGCGCTGACATCATAGGAGTGAGCGGTCTGATAACCCCATCTCTCAACCGTATGGAGGAACTGTGCCGTATGATGTCCGGACGCGGAATGTCGCTTCCTCTTTTCGTCGGCGGTGCCGCCGCTTCTCCTGTGCATACAGCTGTCAGGCTGGCTCCGCTTTATCCCCACGTCTATTACGGTTCAGATGCATCGGCCACCGCCGTGCTGGCAAAGAGGTATATGTCTTCTCCGGAATCGTTCGAGAAGGAAGAGAGGGCAGGGCAGGAGAAGCTCCGCAGCATACGTGCCTCAGCC